>CALCWL010000289.1 GCA_937906285.1 uncultured Rhodanobacter sp.
ATCACCGAGTTCACCCCGTCCGCCGCCAGCGGCATGGCCGGCAAGCTGAGCCTGCGCGGCCAGCTGGTGAACAGCTGCGCCACGCCGTCGGCGGCGCAGATCCGCATCGAGCTGAAGGACGACGCGGGCAACGTCCTGCAGTCCAAGCAGGCCTGGCCGGCCGGCACCTCCAACATCACGCCGGGCCAGTCGGTGTCCTTCGACCTTGGCCGCCTGTTCCATTACGAGCGCAACATCGCCAGCTTCACCGCCAGCGTGGTGAAGGTCCGCTCCTGGTAAGTCGGCCGGTTCCGCTGTCACGCAAAAGGCTCCGCGAGGAGCCTTTTTGCTGGGTGGCAAACGTGTTCGCGTCGCCCGACAGAACTGCAGGAGCCCGCTCGCGGGCGATGCTTTTGCGAATCCCGAATCCCGGCAAAAGCACCGTCCGCGAGCGGGCTCCTGCAGAAAGAATGCAGCTGGCCCGCCCCGACAGCCAAGGTGCTCCTCAGTGCAGCACGAACAGCTTGTCGAACCCCGCCACGCGCAGGGTGCCGCGCAGTTCGGTGCCGGCATTGACGATGCGGATGTCGGCATGGTCGGCGCCGGCGTGCTCGCGCAGCAGCAGCAGCATGCCCAGCGCAGAGCTGTCCATGTGGGTGACTTCGGCCAGGTCGATCAGGTAGCTGCGCGCCACGCGGCCGGCGCCGAGGCAGGCATCGTGGAATTCGCGGTGGATGCTGAAATCGAAGCGTTCGCCCAGTTGCAGGCTGAGGCAGTCGCTTTCGGCGTCGTGGTGAACAATCATGGCCAATCCTCAGAAAAGTTCGATTTCGCCGGCGTCCATGCTGCTCTGCAGGGCCGGGCCGCGCGAGCGCAGGCGCGCCTTTTCGCGTTGCACCGCGAGGCGTGAGCGCACGCGTCGCGCGCGTTCGTCCAGCGCCTCGGCGTCCATCGACGCGCAGGCCAGCTCCTCGATGTCGCGGGTGCAGTCGGCGGTGATCTCCTGCAGTTCCACCAGCCGCGCGCGGGTCTGCGTGATCAGCTGGCTCAGGATGTCCTCGAACTGCAGCGAACGGATGGTGGTGGAGACGTCGCTGCCCAGGCCGCGGTTGATCTCCACCACCTGGTCGGCCACCGCGCTGGTGCGTGCGTCGGACTCGGTGACGTGGGCCATCATCGCGTCGATGCCGCCCTTGGCCGACAGCGCCACGTTGAGATCCTGCGAAGCCATCGTGCCGACCAGGCCGCGCAGCTGCTCCATCGCGGCGCGCGCGCGCTCGACGTGGCTGCCGATCTGTTCGTTGAACTGGTTGGAGTTGCTGGCCAGGTTGCGGATTTCGCCCGCCACCACGGCGAAGCCGCGACCGGATTCGCCCGCGCGCGCCGCCTCGATCGCGGCGTTGAGCGCCAGCAGGTTGGTCTCCTCGGCGATCGTGTTGACGTTCTTCAGCAGGCCGAACACCGCATCCATTTCCTTGGCCATGCCGTCGATGCGGTAGACGATGCGCAGGCTCTCGCGCGACATCTGCACGATCATGCCGACGAAGTGCTCCAGCAGGTCGCCGGTGCGGCTGGCGAAATCCTGGATCGACACGCCGCCGTCCTGCACCTCGATGATCTGCTTGAGCAGCGACTGCTGCAGCGCGGTCTTGTTGGAGAGGCCGTCGAAGCCGCCGCCGAGTTCGGACACGGCATCGCGCAGCAGGCCCAGGCCCTGGTGCAGTTCGCGACTGGCGTGGCCGAGTTCGTCGACCAGCGCGCCGCGCACGTCTTCCAGCGCCTCGCGCACCGGCCCGGCGTGGCTCGCCGGCGCCGGCTCGGCGGCCGGTGCGGCGCGGTGGCGCGTTTCCACGATCCACACCACGGTCAGCAGCACCACCAGCAGCGGCGCCAGCCAGGCCGGATGCCACAGCAGCGACAGCCCCAGGGCCAGCGCACTGGCGGCGACGCCGACGAGTGGGCGACCGGCAAGAACGGAGGGCGTGAAAGTCATGATCGAATCCCCGGATCAGGCGCGCATGGCGCCGGCGAGCGGTTGGTGTGCCAGCGCCAGCAGGCGCGGCGCGATATGGTCCAGCGGCAGCATTTCGGCGGCGGCGCCGAGTTTCCGGGCGGCGCCGGGCATGCCCCACACCACCGAACTGGCCTCGTCCTGCACCAGCGTGGCGGCGCCGGTCTGGCGCAGCTCGAGCAGGCCGCGGGCGCCGTCGTCGCCCATGCCGGTCAGCAGCGCGGCGATGGTGGCGGCGCCGGCGCTGGCGGCCAGCGAGCGGAACAGCACGTCGACGCTGGGCTTGTGCCGGTTCACCGGCGGGCCGTCGTGCAGGCGGCAGACGTATTTCGCGCCATCCCACATCGCCAGCAGGTGCTGACTGCCGGGTGCGATGTAGGCATGACCGGACTGGATCGGCTGGCCGTCCTGCGCCTCGCACACGCGCATCGCCGAACAGCGATCCATGCGCGCGGCGAACGGGCCGCTGAACGCGGCCGGGATGTGCTGGGTGACCAGGATCGGCGGCGCGTCCGGCGGCATCGCCTCCAGCACCACGCGCACCGCCTCGGTGCCGCCGGTGGAAGCGCCGATGGCGATGATCGGGCTGCCGCCGCGGCTGCCGGCGGTCTGTGCCCGCGGCAGCACGGCGTCGGCGGAGAGGCGCGGCGCCACGTCCAGCTTGCGCACCGTGGTCCGCGCACGCGGGCGGGTGCGGGCGGCGAGCTTCACCTTGTCGCAGATCTCCTGCGCGCATTCGCCGAAGCGGCTGGCCAGGTCGTGGTCGGGCTTGGCGAAGAAATCCACCGCACCCATTTCCAGTGCGCGCAGGGTGACGTCGGCGCCTTCCACGGTCAGCGACGACACCATCACCACCGGCATCGGCCGCAGCCGCATCAGGTTTTCCAGGAAGGTGATGCCGTCCATGCGCGGCATCTCCACGTCAAGGGTCAGCACGTCGGGGTTGAGCTGCTTGATCTTCTCGCGGGCGATCAGCGGATCGGCGGCGGTGCCGACCACCTCGATCTCCGGATCGCAGGCAAGCATCGTCGACATCAGCTTGCGCACCAATGCGGAATCGTCGATCACCAGAACGCGCACCCTAGTCATTGCCTGCTTCTCTGCCTTGTCTTGTCGAGGGTGGCGCGGAACGAGCCGCGAGCGCGGTGGCGGAAGCGGCGCGGCCACTTCCCAGCCCGCCGCCCGCCACTAGAACAGCTCCACCTCACCCTTTATCGGATCGTTTGCCAAACGCTTGAGGTAACCGCTCTCGCCTGCCACCAGCGCCACGTCGTCGCTGCGCCGCAACTGGCGCACGCGAGCGCGGCCGCTGTGCGGGAAGAACTGCACCTGGCGCGGAAACACGTCACCGAGGTCCGAAGCCACCAGCTCCAGGCTCTCCGCCGCGATGTAGCGGCGCACGAACTCGATGTTGCGCTGGCCCACGTCGCTCATGCGCGCCAGCACGCGGCCGCCGCCGAACACCTTCACGCGCAGGTCGGCGCGCTGGCCGCCGGCCTTGAGGATCGCGTTGATCAGCTGCTCCATCGCGTCCGAGCCGTAGCGCGCCGCGCGGCCCACGGTGGAGGACCAGTTGTCGCGCTCGCCGACCGGTTCGGGCAGCATGAAATGGTTCATGCCGCCGATGCCTCGGCGCACGTCGTGGATGCAGGCGGAGACGCACGAGCCCAGCACGGTGCTGAGCATTTCTTCCTGGTCGCTGACGTAGAACTCGCCGGGCAGCACCTTGACCGTCATGCAGCCCTGCGCCGGGTCCCAGAAGCGCCGCAGGTGCTCGAAGCCCGGCGGCGCCGCCGAAATCGCGGGCGCCTTGCGTCGATCGGCCAGCCGCACGTCCATCAAACGCGTTTCCGGTAGACCGTACGGCCGATCAGTTCGAAATCCTCGCTGATGCCGTGCAGCGACTCGCTGTGGCCCAGGAACAGGTAGCCGCCGGTCGGCAGCAGCTCCGCGTAGCGGCGAAACAGGCGCTGCTTGGTCGGCTGATCGAAATAGATCACCACGTTGCGGCAGAAGATCGCGTCGAACGGGCCTTTCATCGGCCAGTCGTGCAGCAGGTTCAACGGCTGGATGGTGACCAGCTCGCGCAGCTTCGGGTGCACGCTGGCCAGGCCTTCGTACTCGCCCGAGCCGCGCAGCATCCAGCGGCGGCGATGGGCGTCGCTGATGCCGCCGAGGCGGTCCAGCGGATAGACGCCGCGGCGCGCGGTCTCCAGTGCCTGCGGCGACAGGTCGGTGGCGAGGATCTTCGCGTCCACGCCATTGGCACCGTGCTGCTCGATCGCCTCGGCCAGCACCATCGCCAGCGCGTAGGGTTCCTCGCCGGTGGAGCAGCCGGCCGACCAGATGCGCAGGCGCTCGCCGTTGCGACGCTTGTCTTCCAGCCAGCGCGGCAGCAGCTCGGCGACCAGCAGGTCGTAATGGTGCGCCTCCCGGAAGAACGAGGTCACATTGGTACTGATGACGCTGGCCAGTTCGCCCAGTTCGCTTTGCGGATCGCGCTGCAGCAGCTCGCAGTAACTGCTGAACTGCTGCAGGCCCAGCGCGCGCAGGCG
>CALCWL010000290.1 GCA_937906285.1 uncultured Rhodanobacter sp.
GATCGCGGTGTCGCCGACGCGCTGGCTGAACGGGGCGCCGATGCCGTGGCCGGCGTGCATGCGGGTCAGCAGCAGGATCGGCTGGTGCGAGGAGCTGGCGTTCTGCAGCGCGGCGGTGAACTTGCGCGACTGCCACGGCGCCACGCGCGGGTCGTTCTCGCCGGTGGTCATCAGCACGGCCGGGTAGGCGGTGCGCGGCTTGACGTTCTGCAAGGGCGAGTACGCCAGCGTGGCCTTGAACTGCGCGGGGTCGGCGATGCTGCCGTACTCGGGGATGTTGTACGGGCCGTTGGCGAAGTCGGTCTCGTGGCGCAGCATGTCGTAGATGCCCACGCGCGCGACCACCGCGCGGTAGTCGGCCGGGTGCTGCACGATCTGCGCGCCCATCAGCAGGCCGCCGTTGCTGCCGCCGAGGATGCCGAGGTGCCGGCGGTCGGTCCAGCGCGTATCGAACAAGGCCAGCGCGGCGGCGTGGAAGTCGTCGAACACGTTCTGCTTGTGCAGCTTCTGGCCCTGCGCATGCCACTGCTGGCCGTTCTCGTTGCCGCCGCGGAGGTTGGCGTAGGCGAGCACGCCGCCGCGTTCGAGCCAGGCCAGGTTGGCGCCGATGAAGCCGGGCCTGATCGGGATGTCGAAGCCGCCGTAGCCGTAGAGGATGGTCGGGCGCGCGCCGTTCGGTGTGACGCCGGGCATCGACAGCACGGTGACCGGGATCTTCGTGCCGTCCTTCGAGGTGCCTTCGATGCGCTGTACGACCACCTTCGAGTAATCGGCGGCGGGCTGCACCACGAACACCGTTTTCAGCGTGCCCCGGTTGCCGTCGTATGCCACCCAGCGGGTGGGCGTGGTCCAGCCGCCGTAGCTGATCAGGGCGTCGGGCCGGCCCGACTCGGAGGCGATGTCGCCGATGCCGATGCCCTGCGCCGGCAGCGGCACGCGTCGCACGACATTCGCGTGCGCGTCGTACTGCTCGACCCACCAGTCCGGACCCTGGCTGCGCACCACCAGGAAGCCGTCGCCGAGCGGGGCGATCTGCTGGATCGCGCCGTCGCGCTGGGCCAGCACCGGCGTCACCTTGCCGTCATCGGTGATGGCCACGATCCGGCCGCGCGGCGCGTCGTCGAACGCGGCCGCGTACAGCCGTCCATCCACCCACGCGGCGGTACGCACGTTGGCGTCGCGACCGAGCACGCGGGTGAACGTGCCGCCGCGGCGCACGAACACCTCGGCCGGGCCGCCATCGCCGTCGTAGGCGAGCACGGCGGCCTGCGCGGTGGCGGGGGAATCGACCAGCACGTATTCGGCGGTTTTCGAATAGCCGCGGCCGAACACCACGGTGTCGGCGTCGGCGGCCTGGCCCAGCGCGTGATGCACCAGGGTGGCGTCGAACTGCACCACCTCCTGGCCGGCGGCCGGCGGCGCGAAGCGCACGTAGGTGAAGCCGGTTTCGTCCGCGTCCCAGGCCACGCCCTGCGGCGTGGTGCCGCCGCCGGCCCAGGGCAGGGTGTCGGGCAGGGTCTTGCCGCTGGCCACGTCGAGCACGTGGAGCGTGGTCAGTTCGCTGCCGCCTTCGGCGGTGCCGTAAGCCAGGTAGCGTCCGCGCGGCGAGGGCCAGTAGCCGGTGATCGCGGTGCCGCCGTGGTCGGCGTTCGGATCGACCAGGGTC
>CALCWL010000291.1 GCA_937906285.1 uncultured Rhodanobacter sp.
CCGAGGTCGGCCTGGTTGTACCAGCTGAAACCGAGGAACTGGCTCGGGATCAGACCGTGGTCGCTCAACCGTTGCCGCGCCACCTGCGCGCTGCCGTTCACCGACAGTCCGAGCTGCGCCGCTGCCAGCCTGGCCGACTGCTCCGCCTGGGCCACCCGGCTCTGCGCCATGGCGAGGTCCGGCGACTGGCGGGTGGCGCGATCCATCAGGTCGTCCAGCTGTGGGTCGCCGTATTGCCGCCACCACTGCGCCGCGGGCCAGCCGGCGCGCTCGGGCGCCTGCAGCCCGGCCAGCGGCACGTCGTCGCGCAGGTCCGGTGCCAGCAGCCTGGCCGGTGCGGCGCAGGCGGCCAGGGTCAGGGCGATCAGGGCGGCGAGCATCGCGCGTCCACCCGGCGAGGCGTGCTTCATGCGGGGATCCTTCATGGCAGGCGCTGTTCGCCCAACTGGTCGAGATTGTCGGCGAGCTTGCGCAGCAGCCGGTCGAACTGATGCATGTCGCCGGCACTGAAGCCGGTGAACATGGCTCCCACCTGCGGGAACATCGGCGGCAGCATCTTCTGCACGAAGCGCCGGCCGGCAGGGGTGATGCGGATCAGCACGCGGCGGCGATCCTCCTTGCTGCTGCCGCGGGTGATCAGGGCGCGCTTGACCAGCGCATTGGCAATGCGCGTCATGTTGGTGGCGCCCTGGGTGGTGAACTCGCACAGCTCGCCTGGCGTGGAACTGCCGTCCGGTCGGCTGTACAGGATCATCAGGGTCAGGAACTCGCTGTGGTTGAGCTTGTTCGGCTTGAGCTTCGCCTCAAGCTCGCGCTCGATGGTGGCGCCGAGCATCAGCATGAGTCGGCACATCCGCGCTTCCGGCGCGGGCATCTGCGGGACAAGCTGACCCACCCGGTCGATGCCCTCGTCCATCATCTCGATGCAGTTTGCGAGAGTCACCATTTCACTGATTGATAATTCACCAGTGAAATAAACTAGCAGGTGCCGGCGGCTCCGGGCAAGTGACAAATGTCAGGGGTATCAATCGAGGCCGAACAGTCGACGCGCATTGGCGGTGGTGGCCTGTGCCACGTGCTGCTCGCTCTCGCCGCGCAACTCGGCCACGCAGCGCAGAATCTCGACCAGGTGCGCCGGTTCGTTGCGCTGGCCGCGGTGGCCGGCATCGGGCTGGTCGGGCGCGTCGCTTTCCAGCAGCAGAAACTGGATCGGCATGTCGGCCACGATGCGCCGCAGGCGTTGCGCGCGCTCGTAAGTGACCGGGCCGCCGATGCCAAGATGGAAACCGATGTCCCACAGCTTCGCAGCCTGTTGTTCGCTGCCGGAGAAGCTGTGCACCACGCCGCGCACGCCCGGGCAGCGACGCAAGGCCAGGCTTGCCTCTTCCAGTGCCTGGCGAGCGTGCACGATGACCGGTAGCTCCAGCTCGCGCGCCAGCCGCAGTTGGATTTCGAAGAAGCGTTGCTGCTGCTCGCGATCGGACCCTGCGTCGTGGTGGTCCAGGCCGATCTCGCCCACGGCGACCGCGGGATGATCGCCCAGCCAGTCACCGAGGCGGTCCAGGTGCTCGGGCCGGTGCCGATCCATGAACAGCGGATGCAGGCCGTAGGCGGGGTGGAGGTCGGATCGATCGCCGCAAAGCGCGTGGATGCGCGACCAGCTGTCGGCGTCGGTGGCCGGCACCACCAGCTGGCGAACGCCGGCCGCGCCGGCCCGGGCGATGACCGCGGCGCGGTCCGCCTCGAACGCCTCCAGGTCGAGATGCACGTGGCTGTCGATGAGCAGTGGCATGGGAAAGATTCGTGAATGTGAGGCCGGCGGCACGGCAAGTGCGTGAAAACCATGTCATAACTTCGAGCTAGCTGCGATTCAGTGTGGCATCGGTTCAATTGATTGCGCAGGTTGTTACGTCCGCTGCACATCACGGGCGATAGGCTGCGCCCAAACAGAGGAGTAGGAAGTGATGAACACGTTGATGGTCAATGTACTCAAGGCGGCGATCGCCGCGGCGCTGGTGACGGGAGTGTCTGCCTGCAACCGCAGTGCGGACGCCGGCTCGACCGGTGCGGACGACATGGCCGCGAGCGCCGATGCCGGCGTGAAGTACGGCAAGGTCGTCTCCGTCGACCCGGTCCGCACGACGGTGAACAACCCCAAGCAGGTCTGCCATGACGAGACCGTCACGCATACCGCGCCGCCGAAGGACCAGCATCGCATCGCCGGTACGGCAATCGGCGCCGTGGTCGGCGGCCTGGTCGGCAACCAGGTCGGCGGCGGCAAGGGCAAGACCCTCGCCACCGTGGCGGGCGCGGTCGGCGGCGGCTACGCCGGCAACCGGATCGAGGCGGCGCACCAGAAGGCTCAGGTCACCACCAGCGTCGAACGCCGCTGCGACACGGTCAACAACACCAGCAGCAAGATCGTCGGCTACGACGTCCGCTACGTCTACGACGGCGTCACCCGTACGGTCCGCATGGATCACGACCCCGGTGACCGCGTCGAGGTGAAGGAAGGCGTGACCGTGGTATCCGACGCTCATTGAGCTCATTCACCCCACAGGAGCCCCTGATGACTGCACGCATTGCAAAACTTGCATTGGCCGCGTCGATGACGATGGGCCTCGCCCTCGCCGGCTGCGCGACTCAGCCTTACGGCAACAGCAACAGCGGCTACTACGGAAGCCAGTCGTCGGCTTACGGCAACCAGCCGGTTCGCTGCAACACCTGCGGAGTGGTGCAGGAAGTCCAGCAGGTGTACCTGGAGAACAGCGGCAGCGGCGGCACGCTGGGCGCGATCATCGGCGCAGTGGCCGGCGGCGTGCTCGGCAACCAAGTCGGCAAGGGCGACGGCCGCAAGGCCGCGACCGTTGCCGGCGCAGTGGCCGGCGGCGTGGTCGGCAACCAGGTCGGCAAGCGCAGCGGTGGCGACAAGGTGGCCTGGCGCATCGTGGTCCGTCTGGACGACGGCCGCTATGCCACCGTGACCCAGCGCGAGAACCCCGGCCTGCGCCAGGGCGACTACGTCGAGGTGCGCGGCGATCACGTCTACCCGCGCTGACCATTCTTGACATACGGACGTCTGGACGTCCAAAAGAAAAGGCCACCGGAAGGTGGCCTTTTCCGTGCATGGGATATCTCTTGCTCAGTTCACCGCGTAGAAGGCGTGGTCGCCGATCGTCACGCTGGGGCGGTTGTGCGACCACGAAGGGGAGATCGTGGTGGTCGCGAAATGATCCGCGTGCGGCACCAGCATGCGACGCTGCGCCAGCGGCAGCTGCCAGTTGTGGATGGAGTTTCCGGCAACGTCCCATGCTTTCACGAAAGCGGGCAGGTTGCTGATCTCGAATGATCCGGACGTGGTGGTCGTGGCGAACTGGTGCGGCGCCGTGACCACCTTGCATACGGTATTGCCGTAGTGCCCGCGATCACGCCGGCGCAACGCGACCTCGGCGACCGCAAGCTGGCCGTCGACGGGCTGGCTGCGTGCTTCGAGATAGACGGTCGTGGCCAGGCAGGCCTGGTCAGCTACCGGCTGGGGCATCAGTGTCGTCAGCCACAACAGCAGGGAAAGTTTCATGTTCTGCCTCCAGCGTGCTGTACGCATAAAGCCGAGTCTCAGCTTCATGCGCCGTTGCGGTGGACGGGCGGGCAGGCCGTTCCACCTGGATCTGCCGCCCGGGCCGAAACTTGTGGCCGAGGCGCTGTGCCACGGGATTGTGGCGATTCGAGCGGCTCTGCGAAGCCGGTCGGAAGGGTTGTGCCGGGAACGGCGCCGTCATGCGGGCGTCGCGTTGCTTCCGGCGGCCTTGCCTCGAAGGAGGGCAAGGCCTGTTCTCATCCGGCGTTGCTGCCGCCGGGTCGCGCCGATACGGATTCATCCGGTTCGTCGCGTCAATCGACACCCCGTGTACCGGGTGCCGCGATATTCGATCGGCGGAGCCTAGTGGCGGGAAGCGCCGCTGGCAAGTGCCGCGATGGGCGGATTTAACTTGCACTCACGTGTCGTTGACAAGTGCCATCGCGAAAAAATCCCCGCGTGTTTGCACGCCATGTTCATGCGGGCCACGACGTCTGCAGCGTCAATGCAAGGGCGCGTTGGAAGGATGGCGTCGCGCCTGCGCGAAGTTGCGCGGCGACGTCGTCGTCCAGCACCAGCAGCACGTCGCTCGCGTCATCGCCTTCAATGACATCCAGCACGCAACCGACCTCGCGATCGTCGATGCGCAACGCGTCGCCGGGCTGCACCGACTGCGACGTCGTGCCGCGGTGAAGGTGACGTTTGTGCCCGCCTCGAAAATGAAGTCGCGCCACGATTTCCTGGCCGGGATAACAGCCCTTGTCGACTGCCACGGCATCGAGCCGCTGCAACGAGAGCGCTGCAGGCAACAACGTTCCGAGCACGGCTGCCGGCAGCCACGGCCAGCCATCCCGCAACTGCAGCGCGCGCCATCCATCGTTCGTCGAAGCGGTCGCGCCAACGAGCAGCGCGTGCGAGCCGCAACCCAGCGAGACGGCGTTGCCTTCCGTCGTCACGACATGCAGCGGTTGCGCGGGACCGGTGCTCAAACCGCGCGAAGGCAGCGCGGTCAGCCGGACCCGGGAGCGGAACACGAATCGCTTCAACGCCTCGACCATCGTCGCGGCATCGCCGCCGCGCAACAGCAACAGGTAGCTTTGTTCTTCCACCCGCGCCAGGTGGAACAGTGCGCGCACGCGACCTTTCGCATCCAGCCAGGCGCTGAATTGCCAGCGGCCCGCGGCGAGGCCATCCACCTTGCTGCCGAACTGCGCATGCGCGAACGCACCTGCATCGGGACCTTCGAGCAACAGTGTTTCGGCGATCGGGGATGCGTGCATGGTGCAGGAAGTTGGGGGCAGTCGCGCCGTTGCGCAAGTGAGCGGCATTGCCGCGATCCGGTGCGGCGCCCGCTGGCCGATGGTTGTGCTGTCCAAGGGCAAGTATTAATCTTCAGCGGCTGACAAACACCATGTCCAATACCTCAGTTCCCATCGAAACCACGCCTGCCCCCGTCGAGCCGGAGACGACCGCCAAGCCGGCCGATCCGCCGCCCGGCAAGGCGGCCGTCGAGCGTCCGGCTCCGGACCCCACGCGATACGGGGACTGGGAAAAGAACGGCCGCTGCATCGACTTCTGAGCGGGAACGCCCGGCGCGGGCGCGGCATCAAGGGGCGAATGCAGCAGGGACATCAGCGATTCCACAGAGGATAGCCGCCATGGCAGAGAAGCAACGACCGCTTTCCCCGCATCTGCAGATCTACCGCAAGCAGGTGCAGATGATGACCTCCATCACGCATCGCGCCACCGGCATCGCTCTCGCGGTCGGCGGCTTGCTGGTGGTTTGCGGCCTGCTGCAGCTTGCCGCCGGCGAAGAGAGCTTCAATCGCTTCAAGGGCATCATCGGCAGTCCGGTCGGGATGGTGCTGCTGTTCGGCTGGAGCTGGGCGCTGTTCTATCACCTGTGCAACGGCATCCGGCACCTGATCCAGGATGCCGGGCTCGGTTACGAGATTCCCCAGTTCGTGCGTTCGAGCTGGCT
>CALCWL010000292.1 GCA_937906285.1 uncultured Rhodanobacter sp.
CGCGGAACAGGAGCAGCTCGCGCACGATGTAGGTCGGCGAGCGTCCGGCCAGCGGCGGGATGAGCTCGGTGCCCTGCAGCTTCGCGCCGTGGCAGGACTCGCAGGCCGGCAACCCTCCGCTGCCCCTGGCCGCAATCGCCGCGCCGCGCGCGATGCTGCCGGGCGGCACGTACGCGATATAGCGGGTGTGGTCGCTGTCGTGTCGATAATCATCGAACGACGCCGGCACTTCGACGATGCGTTCGCCTATCGGCTCGCGCGCTCCACCCTGATCCGGCCTCAGCACGAAATACTCCCAGTGCGTTTTCGGCACGCTCGCGCTCTCGATCACGCGCGTGTGCGGTACGAATTTCAGCCGCGAGAAATAGCTGGCGGCGAGCTGCATGTCGTCGTCGCTGATGCTGCGCGCCTCCTCGGCCATATCCCGCGTGGTGCGCGATGCACTCGCTCCGCGCTGGCCGTGCCGGAACGCGGCGATCTGTTCCAGCATGTATGCCTTGGGCAAACCCGTGATCTGCGCGGTCGCGGGAACGCCGGCGCCATTCAACATGTGGCATTCCGCGCACGGCCATGGCCAGCCGGGATGACGAGCGACGGTGACGATCGGTGGCGCGGCCAGATGGTCCTGCGGAAACCAGTCGGGAACGAAGTGGTCCACGTCCAGTTGTGCCTGCGTGTAACCGCGGGTACTGCCCGCGACGTGAATGATCCTGGCCGGGTCGGCCTTCGGTGCGTGCGGGTCCGGCGGCGGAAATTGCGGAAACGCCCAAGCCTCGGCCGCGCTGATCTGCGTGTTCGGCGACTGTCCGTTCGCCGGAGCGCTGGCTGCGACCGGCGGGAACACCCAGCACAGCAGAGTCGTGCCGATGAGCACCGTCCACGTCCCGCGTTCGATTCGCATGTCGTGCCCCTTGCCGGTCGAAAGACTCCGCGATGCGTCAGCTCGAGCTGGCGTTGCCGCCCACGGACAGCCGCTTCATGAGCAAGCAAATGCCTCCGCGCCGCGGGCCGGTGCGGGCTTGCACAGCTCCGGCCAGCCGTACTGCTTCCAGTACGCGAGCATGCCGAGGCGTTGCGCAAAGCCCTGGAAGGCGGGATCGCGGCGCGCCTGGCGCGACCACGGCTCCGGCTGCCACAGCCAGTTCAGGTAGGCATCGGACAGGCCGCTGTGGCCGCGCTCGTACAACGCGAATGAACGCGCCGGCGCGCCGAGTTGCAGCAGGATCGTCGGCGCCCAGTCGTCATCGGCGTGTGCCGCGACGATCTGCAATGCCGCCTGTCGCTGCGTGGCGTCGCCGTAGGTGCCGCGATAGATCTGCTGCAAGTCCGCGGGAGAAATCCTGGTGCCCATCTTGCTCATGGAACTTGCGAAGTCCCGCGCGGAAGCCCGCCGGTCGCCATGTGCGGCATCGTAGAACTCCAGCATCAACGCGCCGAATGCCGAATCCGCCATGCCGCCGCGATGGATGTAGGCCAGGGCGCCGGCCTGGTCGCCTTCGCGCCAGCGCAGCATGCTCTTGTAGAACAGCAGCAGGGGATTGGCCGGATCGTCGATGAGCGCCGCATCGACGCGCGCCTCCGCCGTGCGGGTGCGGCCCATCGCGGCGAGTTCGTTGGCGGCCCAGTAGTTCACCGCGGAATTGTCCGGCGCCAGCGCCAGCGCGTGCCGCATCGGTTCCACCATGGCGGTGTAGTGCCGTTGCGAAAACTGGTTGTAACTGAGCGCTGCATAGGCTTCCGCGTCGCCCGGATCGAGCGCCAAGGCACGATGGGCGGCATCGTCGGATGTTTTCCAGCTCGCGTTCCAATCGCCGGCCACATATTGCGGCAGCACCGCGTTGGCCACGGCGAGCTTGGACCACGCACGCGCGAAGTCCGGGTCGAGTGCGGTGGCCTGCTTCAACAAGGCGATCGCGCGCGGCAGGCTGTCGCCCACGCGACGATTCACCAGCTGCTGCGCGGTGACGAAATCCGCGTATGCGTCCGCGCTGCGGGTCGCCACCGGCACCAGGCGCGCGTTGCCGGCATCGCCCAGCACCACCTTCAGGTGCTCGGTGATCGCTCGGGCGATGCGTTCCTGCAGGTCGAAGATGTTGTCCAGATCGCCGTCGTAACTCTGCGACCACGCCTCGAAACCGTCGCGGGTGCGGATCAGTTGCACGCTGATCCGTACCGCCTGGCCCTGCGTGCGCACCGATCCTTCCAGCACGTTGGCGACATCCAGCGCCTTGCCGATCGTGCGCAGGTCGGCGTTGCGGTTGCCGTAGTAGAACGAGGAGGCGCGCCCGGCCACCTTCAGGCCCGGCACGCGCGCCAGCGCGTTCAGCAGTTCCTCGGCCATGCCGGCGGAGAAATAGCCATGATCGTGTGCGGGACTCAGATCCTCGAACGGCAGCACGGCGATGGATTTTGCCGGAATGCCGGACCCGGGGCCGTCCCTCGATCCTGCGTCCCTGCCTGCGAACGTATTGGTCAACAGCAGCACGACCGCGACGACGAGAACGCCGATGATCCACTTGTCGAGCTTGCGGCCGGTGGAGTGCGCGATGGAATCGCCTGGCTCGATCCCGCTTTCGCGCTTCAGTCCCTGCGGCGTGAATTCGAACAACCAGGCGAATGCGATCCAGAACGGGAATCCGATGACCGCCGCAATCAGGAACCAGCGCGTCGCCCCGTCCGGCAATCCGACCGCCGGGCTGAACTGCGACAGGCCCTGCCCGAACGCCCACACCGTGCCGGCGTAGAGCATGGCCGCGCGCCACACGTTGCGGCGCTTGAGTTCAGCGAATAGCGACGACCGGGCGCTCATGGCGTGGCGGATTTCCATGGCGTGAGTGGCAGGTCGATCTGCTGCGCCACCCGGGGCAGCAGCCACCCGACAGCCGCGTACGCGGCCGCCACGCCAGGCACGTGGCGGCACCCGATTTCCCGCCAGAATCCCCGCTGGGCCATGAGCGTGCGCCGAGTCGCGGAAGCGCGTCGTCCCTGCCCGTTCCGCGGCGGCATTCTGGCATGGATCGCGGGGCTTTCCGCTGCCCTCGGCCAGTTCGTGGCCGCGGTTCTTGCAGTTGCGCAAGTTCCTGCGCAATGACTTCTGGCCGATGGAGGCCTGCCGGGCGAAGCCTAAGCTCGGCGCTTCGCCCACCGGATGCCACGCCATGCGCAAACTGCCCCTCGCCGCCGTGCTCGCCGCGCTGCTGCTCACCTCGACGGCTTTTGCCGGCACGGACAAGAAGGACGACAAGACGGCGCCCGAGTCGAAGCCCGACGCGGCGCTGGTGCAGCCGCAGTCCTCGACCAGCGAGGGTTCGGTGTCGGTCGAGGGCAAGCGGGTCGACTACAAGGCGGTAGCCGGCACGCTGGTGCTGCACGGCAGCGGCGACAAGGAGGACGAGCCGCAGGTCAGCATGTTCTACGTCGCGTATTTCAAGAAGGGCGTGGACGCGGGCAAGCGGCCGGTCACCTTCATCTACAACGGCGGCCCCGGCTCGGCCACGGTGTGGCTGCACATGGGCGCGTTCGGGCCCAAACGGGTGGTCACCAGCGACGACACCCACACGCCGGCGGCGCCGTACCAGCTGGTCAACAACGACTACAGCCTGCTCGATGCCTCCGACGTGGTGTTCATCGACGCGCCGGGCGCGGGCTTCAGCCGGCTGATCGCCAACGACGAGGACAAGACCAAGCGCGAGGAGCAGATGAAGGATCGGCGCAAGGCGATCTACGGCGTCGACGGCGACGCGCATGCCTTTGCCCAGTTCATCACCCGCTTCCTGTCGAAGTACGAGCGCTGGAACTCGCCGAAATACCTGTTCGGCGAAAGCTACGGCACCACCCGCTCGGCGGTGCTGGCCAACATCCTGGAGAACGAGGACAGCGTCGATCTGAACGGCGTGATCCTGCTCTCGCAGATCCTCAGCTTCGACACCAGCATCGACGGGCCGGAGTTCAACCCGGGCATCGACCTGCCCTATGAGCTGGCCCTGCCGACCTTCGCCGCCACCGCGTTCTACCACCACAAGCTGCCGCAGCAGCCGGCCGCGCTGGAGCCGTTCCTGCGCGAGGTGGAGCAGTACGCGCTGGGCGAGTACGCGCAGGCGCTGATGGCCGGTTCGCGCCTGGACGATGCGCGTAAGCAGGCGGTGGCGCAGAAGCTGCACCAGTACACCGGGCTGCCGGTGGCGTACCTGCTGAAGGCGAACCTGCGCGTCAGCGGCGGCATGTTCGAGCACGAATTGCAGGCCGACGGCGACACCACCACCGGCCGGCTCGACACGCGCTTCTCCGGCCCGACCATCGATCCGCTGGGCAAGGCGTCCGAGTACGACCCGCAATCCTCGGCGATCAGCTCGGCCTACGTGTCCGCGTTCAACGACTACGTGCGGCGCGAGCTGAAGTTCGGCCAGGGCCGGCAGTACCGGCTGTTCGCCGACATCGACCACTGGGATTTCTCGCACAAGGCGCCGGGCGTGCAGGGCGAGGCCTTGCAGTCCTCGACCAACGTGATGCCGGACCTGGCGATGGCGATGAAGACCAATCCCGATCTCAAGGTCTACCTCAACGGTGGCTACTACGACCTGGCCACGCCCTACTTCGCCGCCGACTACGAGATGCACCACCTGCCGATCCCGGCCAGCCTCGAAGCCAACATCAGCTATTCGTGGTATCCGTCCGGACACATGGTGTACGCGCACGCGCCGTCGCTGAAGCTGCTGCACGACAACGTCGCCCGCTTCATCGAGCAGACCGACAACGTCAGGTAGATTCGCGAACGGGTCTCGCAGGGCGGGCAGTGCCCGCCCTGCGAAGTGCTCAGCGCCGCGAGGTGCCGTGCCGCGGTGCAGTGGAACCGCGCACCACCAGCTCCGGACTGAATCCTTCATTGCGGGTGGTGGCCGGCTCGCCGTGGGCGGCGCGTTGCAGGTCGCCGATCAGGCGCTGCGCGGCGTGGCGGGCGATCTCCTCGGTGGCCTGGCGCGCGGTGGTCAGCGCCGGCCAGGATTGCTTGGAGAACGGGCTGTCCTCGAAGCCGGCGATGGAAAGCTCGTACGGCACGTTGATGCCGTCCGAGTGCGCCGCGGCCAGCACGCCGGCGGCGATCTCGTCGTTGGAGCCGAAGATCGCGGTGGGCCGGTCCTTCAGCGCCAGCAGCTTGCGCGCGCCGCGGAAGCCGTCGTCGAAGGTGAAGTCGCCGGGCAGGACCAGCTTGCGGTCGAGCGGGATGCCGTAGTCCTTCAGCGCGTCCTCGTAGCCCTGGTAGCGTTCCGGGCTGGAGCGGTGCTCGCGTCCGCCCCACAGGAAGCCGATGCGCTGGTGGCCGAGCTGGATCAGGTGTTCGGTGATCGCGTAGGCCGCGTCGCGGTCGTCCACATAGACGCAGGGATAGCCGTCGGCCGGGTCCTTGCGCGCGGAGATGATGCGGATGAAGGGAATCCCGGCGTCGCTCAGCGCCTGGATCAGCCCGGGCTGCTCGGACATCGGCGGCGCCAGCACCAGCCCGGCCAGATGCGAGCGGCGCACCAGCGTGCACAGCTCCTCGGCGAGCTTCGGCGAGGATGAATCGCAGGGATGGATCTGCAGGCCGAAGCCGCTGGAACGGCACACCGACAGCACGCCACGCTGCAGGTTGATGATGTAGTGCGCGTTGGGGTTGTCGTAGACCAGGCCGATCGCGTAGGCGCGCGTGCTGCGCAGGCTGCGCGCGGTGGGATCGGGCTGGTAGCCGAGCGCGTCGATCGCCTGTTGCACCCGCTCGCGCGTGCGCGCGTGTACCGAGGGCTCGTTGTTGATGACGCGCGACACCGTCTTCAGCGAGACGCCTGCCCGTTCCGCGACATCCTTGATGGTGGCGCTGCGCACCGCTGGACCTCGTGCATCGTGAGTGGGGCGCCGGCAGCGCCATGTGCCGACACCGCCGCACAGCCGATGTGCGGCGGCGTGTGCATCCTAGCGTATGGCCCCGGGACTGGCGAACGGCGCGATCATCCTGCCGCCCGCCGCTGTCCCACGCGGTGGCCGGCCAACCCGTAGTACAGGATGTACAGGTAGCACGGCACCATCAGCGCGCTGAAGGCGAGCTGGAAGTCGATGTGCTGCTTCAGGTGCACGAACAGCTGCGGCACCACCGCGCCGCCGGCGATGGCCATGATCAGCAGTGCCGAACCGCGCTCGGTGAGCTCGCCCAGACCCCTGATCGCCAGCGGGAAGATCGCCGGCCACATCATCGCGTTGGCGAAGCCCAGCGCGGCGACGAAGCCGACCGAGACGTAGCCGTGGGTCAGGTAGGCGCCGATCGAGAACAGCACGCCGAGTACCGCCGATACCGCGAGGTAACGCTGCTGCGAGATGTAGCGCGGGATCAGCACCAGGCCGACCAGATAGCCGGCCAGCATGCCGCTCAGGGTGAACGCGGTGAAGATCTTGGTGCGGTCCAGCGGCAGGTGGAAGCCGGCGCCGTAGGTGCCGATCGCGTCGCCGGCCATCACTTCCACGCCGACGTAGAGGAACAGGCACAGCACGCCCAGCCACAGGTGAGGGAAGCTGAAGATGCTGCCGTGCGTGTGCCCGATCGCGCGCTCGCTGTTGGCGCCTTCCGGCGTGATCTCCGGCAGCGACGAGCGCGCGATCCAGATCGCCAATACCACCAGCAAGCCGGCCATCACCAGGTACGGCGTGTGCACCTTGCCGGCGAAGGCGTTGAGCAGGGCGTCGCGTGCCTCGGCGGTGGGCGCCGCGGCAACCTGTTCGCCGAAACTGCCGATGCCGCTGAGCACCAGTGCGCCGAACACGAACGGCGCCAGCACGCCGGCCACCTTGTTGCAGATACCCATGAAGGCGATGCGCTGCGCGGCGCTGTCGATCGGGCCGAGGATGCTGATGTAGGGGTTCGATGCGGTCTGCAGCAACGACAACCCGGCACCGATCACGAACAGTCCGGTCAGCGCGCCGGCGAACACGCGCAGGCTGACGAACTGGCCGAACAGCACGGCGCCGACCGCCATCACGAACAGGCCCAGCGCCATGCCTTTCTTCATGCCGGTGCGGCGCAGGATCATCGCGGCGGGCAGCGAGAACACCAGGTAGGAAATGTAGAACGCGAACGGCACCAGGAACGCATAGGCGTCCTCGACCTGGAACGCCAGCTTGACGAAGGTGATCAGCGGGCCGTTGAGCCAGGTCACGAAGCCGAAGATGAAGAACAGCAGGCCGATGATCAGCATCGGTCCGAGTTGCTGCTGCCGGGACGGCGCGGCCGCCAGTGTGGTGCTCATGGTCGTGGATCTCCCCGGGTGCCGTGTCGCTGTGGCCGGCTGGCCGTGCGGACAGGAATGTCTCCTTATTCCGCAAAAAGTGCAACGTTGTCAATCGACGCCGGCGGCGGGACATCCCTGCGGCGGATTGTCGAGCGGATCGGCCGCCGTTCGGACCGCATCGTTGCGGCAGCGCAACAGGTGGTCCGGGCCGCCAAGCGGCCATGAATGTGGCTTGCACAAAGCCTCCAAGCGCACACTTGAAGCAACCTCGCAGGTTGCCATGACAACTTTGCTGCGATGCCACAGCCGCGTCGCGAAATTCGACTGCGATCACAGTTGACAACGTTGTCATCTTGACCACAGACTCGCCCTGCATCAGGCCGGCGTGCGGCCGCGCCGAGTGACCGGCGCACGCGTCGGGATCGCAGCGGAGTTTCGGGAGATCGTCCGTGGGGGAAGTCGCCAACCAGCGCCATGCCGTGTCGCCGTCGACCGCCGTGCCGGTCGATGCGGCGTCGTCGGAGCGGGTATCTGCGGCGTCGGACGGCGAGGCGGCGCAGCCGTTCCTCGCTGCCGATGTCGGCGGCACGCATGCGCGGGTCGGCCTGGTCAGCGGCTGCGGCGATGCGCACGGCCCGGTCAGCGTGCTGCACTTCCGCCGCTACGCCTGCGCCGAGTGGCCCGACCTCGCCGCGATGCTGCGCGACTTCGTCGCACAACTGGCGCACACGCCGCACGCAGCCGCGGCCGCCGGCATCCGCGCATGCGCGGTGGCCTGCGCCGGTTACGTGCTGGACGACGCGATCGTCAACGGCAACCTGGCCTGGCCGGTGTCGATCCGCGCGATCCGCAATGCGCTGGGCATCCGGCAGCTGGCGGTGATCAATGACTTCGAGGCGGTGGCCTACGCCACCCAGTTCCTCGATGAGGCCGAGACCCGCTGCATCATCGAGGCACCCGTGCCGACGCCCGGACCGGTGCTGGTGATGGGGCCGGGCACCGGGCTGGGTTCGGCGGTGCTGTTGCCGGGCTCGCCGCGCGCCCGCGTGCTGGCCACCGAAGCGGGACAGATCTCGCTGGCGCCGGGCACCGAGCGGGAGATCGAGATCCTGCGCCTGCTGCGCCGCGAGCGCAGCCATGTCTCGTTCGAGGATGCGCTGTCCGGCCCCGGCTTGCTCAAGCTGTACCGCGCGCTGGCCGAACTGCATGGCGCCGCGTCGCGCTGGAACACGCCGGCCGAAGTCACCGCCGCGGCGCTGGAAGGCCGCGACCCGGTCGCCCGCGAAGTGCTGGAGGTCTTCTGCGGCCTGCTCGGCAGCTTCGTCGGCGACCTCGGCCTGCTCTACGGCGCCCGCGCGATCTACCTTGCCGGCGGCATCCTGCCGCGCATCCACGACTTCCTGCGCTCGAGCACCTTCGCCGAGCGCTACTTGAACAAGGGCGTCATGCGCGCCTGGCTGCAACAGGTTCCGGTTCGACTGATCGAGCACGGCCAGCTTGGTGTCATCGGCGCCGCAAGCTGGTTTCTGGATGAAGGGCGCAACCCCGGGCAAGGAGCATGAGATGAGCCCGATCCCGCACCACGGCGCCACGCCTACCACCGCAGTCCGCTGTCCATCGCCACCACGCGTCACCCACAGTCCGCGACCGCATCCACGCCGGTCCTGATTCGATCCAGCCTCTTGAGGGGAGGAACACCATGAACCATCGCAAGACATTGCTCGCCGCCAGCATCATTGCCGGTCTGTGCGTTTCCGGTGCGTTGTTTGCGCAGGACAGCACGGCTGCGGCCGATGCCGGCCAGCCCAAGAAGTCCGACGTCAAGGAACTGGCCACGGTGACCGTCGTCGGCATCCGCGACAGCGAGGCCGAGTCGCTGGCGTTGAAGAAGGCCGCCGATTCGCACGTGGAGGTGGTCACCGCCGAGGACATCGGCAAGCTGCCGGCCAAGAACGTGGCCGATACGTTGCAGCGCCTGCCCGGCGTCAACGTCGGCACCTCCAGCGCCGGCGAGGGCGGCTTCGACGAGAACGACCGCATCAGCCTGCGCGGTACCGCGCCCAGCATGACCCAGACCTTGGTCGACGGCCACAACATCGGCACCGGCGACTGGTTCGTGCTCAACCAGACCGCCACCGTCGGCCGCAGCGTCAGCTACAGCCTGTTGCCGGCGGAGATCGTCAGCGAGGTGGTGGTGAACAAGACCTCCGAGGCGCGCCTGGTCGAAGGCGGCGCCGCCGGCACCGTCAACATCATCACCCGCAAGCCGCTGCAGTTCGCCAAGCCGGTGACCGTGCACGCGACGGTGGGCGGCGTCTACTCCGACCTGCCCGGCAGCACCAAGCCCCAGTTCAGCGGCCTGTTCAACTGGAAGAACGACGCGGGCACCTTCGGCGTGATGGCGCAGGCGTTCTACGAGGAGCGCAGCCTGCAGCGCAACGGCCAGGAAGTGCTTGGCCTGGAGCAGCTCAAGAGCACCGACGCCATCGTCGCCGCCCATCCGGACCTGGACGGGGTCTATTTCCCCAGCCTGATCGGCAACGTGCTGTTCACCCAGAAGCGCAAGCGCACCGGCGGGTCGGTCGACGTGCAGTTCAAGCCCGCCGACAACGTCACGGTCAACCTGAGCGGCTTCTACAGCAAGCTCAAGGCCAACAACTTCAACCGCAACTACATGATGTGGGCCACCCACTTCGTGCACGGCGCGACCAACCTCGAACCCGGCTACGTGGTCAGCAACAACACGCTGACGAATGCCTCGTTCTCGCCCAGCAACGACGCGACGAACTACGGCATCTACGACCAGATCTCGCGCGAGGCCTCCTCCTCGACCCGCTTCTTCACCGCCGACGTCGACTGGCGCGCGACGGACAGCCTGAGCTTCACCGCCCAGCTCGGCACCACCAAGGGCGAGGGCTCCAGCCCGAAGCAGGACGTGCTGGAACTCAACACCGCGCCGGGCACCGACGCCGCGTGGGATTTCCGCGGTACCGGCAAGCCGGTCAACTGGTCGCTGGGCCCCGACAACAGCTCGCCGGCGGCCTCGGGCGTCAGCGCCAACTGGATCTTCGGCGAGGGCGGCATCAACGTCGAGGACAAGGAGAACTGGGGCAAGATCGACGGCGAGTTCGACTTCGACGACAGCACGCTGGCCTCGCTGCAGTTCGGCGTGCGCTACGCCGACCACACGCGCGAGAACCCGTATGCGTTCGCGCAGGGTCCGAACGGCGGCGACTGGAGCAACCCGGCCAATTTCCCCTCCAGCTTCGGCCATTACCCGGGTGATTTCGGCAGCTCGCTGGGCGGCTCGTTCCCGACCAACATCTGGTACTACTCGCAGGCCGACCTGGCTGCCTACGACTCGAAATACGCCAACCGCGGCCCGGAGCGGCTGTACCCGAACGACATCTACAAGGTGAACGAGAAGGACAGCGCGATCTACCTGCAGGCCAACTTCATCGGCGACCGCTGGAGCGGCAACGTGGGCGTGCGCTACGTGCACACCAAGCAGGCGGTGAACTACACCAGCACCTCGCCGCAGGAAACGGAGGTGGAAGGGCCGATCCTCGGTTCGGCGTTCTTCCCGGCCGGCTACTACTGGAACACCAACAACGCCAGCTACAGCAAGGCGCTGCCCAGCGCCAACCTGAAGTTCAACCTGACCGACGACGTGCTGGCGCGCGTGGCGGTGTCGCAGACGCTGACCCGGCCGGACTACTCGGCACTGGCCGGCACCGTGTCGCTGGATGACACCGGCCACACCGGCAGCGGCGGCAACCCGAACCTGAAGCCGCTGA
The DNA here is from genome assembly GCA_937906285.1 of uncultured Rhodanobacter sp. Classification (GTDB taxonomy): domain Bacteria; phylum Pseudomonadota; class Gammaproteobacteria; order Xanthomonadales; family Rhodanobacteraceae; genus Rhodanobacter. Next base: position 11,051 of record CALCWL010000292.1, read on the forward strand.
TCTCGACCAACTTCGACGCGGCCCTGGAGTGGTACTTCGCGCCGCGCGGCCTGCTGTCGGCCGGCGTGTACGAGATGTCGCTGCAGAACTACGTCACCTTCGCCTCCGAATCGCGCCTGTACAAGGACATGCCGGCCAGCACGGCGGCAGGGCACGATGTCTACTCGGCCTATCAGGTGAACATCCCCAGCAACGTCGACGGCAAGGTGCGCGGCGTGGAGTTGAACTACCAGCAGCCGATCGGCGACAACTTCGGCGTCGCGCTCAACTACACCTATGCCACCGGCAACGCCGACAACGGGCAGGACCTGCAGGGCACCTCGAAGCACACCGCCAACGCCTCGGCCTTCTTCGAGAACGACAAGTTCAACGCGCGGGTGAGCTACACCTACCGCTCGTCGTACTTCGCCGGCCCGGATCGCGGCGGCTTCTTCTACATGCAGGGTACCGGCTACCTGTCCGCGTCGCTGGGCTACAGCATCAACGACTGGATGTCGGTGTCGCTGGACGGCCTCAACCTCAACAGCCCGAAACTGCGCTACTACGTCAAGGGCGACGGTTACGGCATCCAGCCGCGTTCGACCTACATCAACGGTCGCCAGTACTACCTGAACCTCCGCTTCAAGTTCTGACGCAACGCCGCGGCATGGCGCGCCAGGGAAGGCGCGCCGACACCCTCCCCGTGCGGGCCCTCGGCATTGGTTGGCGGGCCCGCTTTTTTGGCGTGGCATGGTGGCCCTGCGTGGCACCATGCGAACGCGCACCGGAGAATGCGGATGACCCGTCGATGCCTGCCGACCCTGTATTGCGTGCTTGCGTTGCTCATGTTGCTGCCGCTGCCGCCGGCAAGCGCAACGGCCGCACCGCCTTCGCTGATTCCGCTGCCCGTGCAGCTCGTGCCGGGCGACGGCAGCTTCCGCGTCGATGCCGCCACCACCATCGTGGTGGCCGACCATGACCCGGCCACCACGCAGGCCGCGCATTACCTGATCGACCTGTTGGCACGCACGCGCAGTCTGACGCTGCAGCTTGCCGGCAGCGCGAAGCACGCCATCGTGCTGCAGCGCGACCCGCAGGCGCCGGTGGCGCAGGCCGGCGGCTACGCGCTCGATGTCGCTGCGCAAGGCATCCGCGTGCGCGCGCGCGACGATGCCGGCCTGTTCCACGGCGTGGTCACCCTGTACCAGTTGCTCACGCCCGATGCCGCGCGCGGCGCGGTGGTCGTGCCGGCGCTGTCCATCCGCGACTGGCCGCGCTTCGCCTGGCGCGGCGTGATGCTCGATTCGGTGCGGCATTTCCAGAGCGTGGCCGAGGTCAAGACGCTGCTCGACCAGATGGCCCAGCACAAGCTCGACGTGCTGCACTGGCACCTCACCGACG
>CALCWL010000293.1 GCA_937906285.1 uncultured Rhodanobacter sp.
GGGTCGGCGGTGACGGCGTTGTCTGCTGATGCCGGCGCCGGTCGGGTGTCCTGGGCCGACGCCATGCCGGCAAACGCGAGCAGCAAGAGTGCAGCCACGGCAGCCAGCTGCCGCGCGGCCGCATGGATCGCGTGATGATGAAACATGATGGTCGACCTCCCTGGTAGCTCGTGCGCACGCGCGCCCCTTGCGCGGGTGGACACTGCGCAGAACACCGACGCGGCGGCAATTGCGACATGCGCCAGACCAGGCGCGTGAACCATGTGGACAGCGGGTTGCCGAGGAGGTGACGGGTTTCCCGTCAGTTCGGCAAGGCGACGCAGGTGGCGATGGGTTGACGCAGCATCGCCTGCGGGCCGGCGAGCCCGGGATGGGCGGCAAGCCGGTTCGCTTCGATGATCGTGCTGGCCGCCCGTGCCCTGGCCGATGCCGCGGCGCAATCGCCCGTGCGCGCCGTTGCAATGGCCAGCCACAGCTGCGCGGCAAGCTGGCGTGGATGGGCCGGTGGCAATTCGCGGGCGGCGTTGGCGATCGCGGTGGCCAGCTCGGTCCTGGCCAGCTCCGGTTCGCCGCGCAGCAGTTCGACCCGGGCGCGCAGCGTATGCACCCACAGCAGCTGCGGGTCGTGGCGCGAAGCGGCGGCAGCCACGTCGCGATCGACGCTGGCCTGGAGATCGTCGGGACACCCCGCGCCGGGAGCCTCGGTGCAGGCGAGCAGCAAGCGTGCCTCGGCGATCAGCGGAGGCATCGGCCAGGAACGCGTGCGCAGGCCGGCGATCGCCGCCGGCAGCAGTGTGCGTGCCTGTTCGGGATGGCCCTCCAGCAGGTCGATGCCGGCCAGTTCGCTGTCGATGCGGCCGACCCGCATGCGATTGGCCGGGCTGTCGCCGTAGCGTTGGCGCGCGGCGGCAAACAATTCGCGCGCACCGGCCAGATCGCCGGCTTCCTCCAGGCCGAACGCGGTGGCTTCGAGCGAATCGCCATGCAGCGCACTGGTTTCTCCGAAACCGTCCGCCGACCATGCTTGCGCCTGGCGGCAACGCGCCTGCGCAGCGGCACGATCGGCGCGCAACCCTTCCAGCACGCACGCCTTCTGCGCCGCGTACACCTGGGTGAGTTGCGGCTGGCCGCCATGGCG
>CALCWL010000294.1 GCA_937906285.1 uncultured Rhodanobacter sp.
TGATGATGCTGGGCCTGCTCGGCGACGCCCTGCTGCGCGTGGCCCGCGGCGACTTCGCCCACCGCATCCGCCTGGCGCGGCGCGACGAATTCGGCCGCCTGTTCGCCACCTTCAACCTGATGAACAGCACTCTGCAGGCCCGCCAGCGCCGCACTCCGGAAAGCGCACCGCTCAAGGGCGAAGCAGACGTCACTCGGCCGACCCGCATCATGTCAACAGTGGCGGCCGAGGCTGCGCCAGCCGCGACCGACGCGCCGCCGTAGAGTTCCGCTCACGGGCGACGCTCTTGCTTTGCCGAATCCCGTCTCAACGGCATCGCCCGCGAGCGGGCTCCAGCAAGAAGCGGAAGCCGCGCTCAGTACTGTTTCAGGCGCTGCTTGAGCTCGAGCGCGCGTGCGCGGTAGGCAACGGCCGGCTCGTAGTTCGGGGCGATCGCCAGCACGCGGTTCCACAGCGCGATGGCCTTGTCCAGTTGCTGGTCGCGGTACAGCACCACCGCCTGCTCATGGTACGAATCGAGCAGGCGGCTGCGCAGGCTGGCGGCTTCGGCGCCGGCCGGTTGCAGCCGCGGATCGAGGCTCAGCGCCTGGTCCATGCGGGCGAGTGCCTGCTGCGCTTGGCCCTGGTCGAGCAACGACACACTCTCATCCTGCAACCGGCGCGCCTTCGCCACCGACGATTCGGCGATGACCCGGCCGGCAGGCGCCGCGCTGGTCGCCACCGCTTCCGTCGCCGGCGAACCACCCTTGGCCGACAACGGGATGCGCAGCGTCTGGCCGGTGCGCAGCAACGACGGATTGGTCGAGTGGTTGTAGCGGGCCAGGATCAGGAAGAGCTTCGCGTCGCCAAGATAGCGCGCAGCCAGCGTGCTGTACGAGTCGCCCGACTGCACCACATAGGCCCGCGAACGGCTGCCGAGCCAGCGCTCCGGATCGGCGGTGAGCTGGCGCAACATGCCGCGCGCGGCGCGATCCTGCGGATGCTGCTCCACGTACAGCCGCAGCGCCTGCTCGCCTTCGGCGTAGTGGCCAGGCTGCAGCTGGTGCTTGACGATCGAGGCCAGCGACGGTGCCGGGGCTGTCGCCGCGGGCACGGCCGGTGTCGGCGGCGGCGACGATCGCGCCGGGGTGATCACGGCCGAGGAATAGCCGCCCAACGAACGGCAGCCGGACACGCCCACGGCGGCCAGTGCGGCGAGAATCAGCGTCGCCGCCGGCCACCAAGGCAGGCGAGCGTGGCGTGTCGAGGCGATACGATGCGCAAGGCTCATGCCCATCGATCCGTCAGCCCGTCACGCGCTGGCCACGACCCGTGGCGGCTCCGACGCGCGCGACCGCAACCGGCGCGACAAGCGCGGGTAGCTGCACGCGGAAATCAAGGTGTTCGAGCATCATCCGGCGGTCCCCCTGCGCAGCATCCGTCCCGGGGACGAGCCATGCGTTTGGCGAAGGCCATTATAGCTGCGGGCGCCTGGATTGCCGCGGCGCGGGTCTGCGACGAATGTTCGTGAAATCCTGTCGTGCCGCCGGGGGCGGATTCCGGGACAAGACAAGGCAGGCCTGCTCGAACCAGCCAGGCCTGCCTTGCAGGTACTGCTCCCCGATCAGTACAACGGGCTATCCATGGCCCGTCCAGGCGGATGGAGAAAGCCGCTCGTCGCGGCCTTCCCCGATCGCCAGCCGAGCGTGGAGGTCGAGAGATCCGCCTCTCAGTTCATCGTTTCCGTCAACGTCACGCCGGAGAACGTCTGGTACGCCCGCACCTTGATGTAATAGGTGGTGGTCGTCGACGGTTTGAAGGTGCAGCTCTCGCTGTTGCCGGTCTTGTAGGGGCGGCAGCTGTAGGAACTGGTGGTCGGCTCCGCACCCGCCCGCACATACAAGTCCGCATCACCGCTACCGCCGGAGATCGCGAAGGTCGCGGTGTGGCCGGCCTGCACCGTCTCGCTGTACGTGGCCGACCAGTTGCCCGTGCTTACCGTCGGCAGGCTCACCGAGTCGGAGCTGCCACCACCGCCACCGCCGGTGGAATAGGAAGCCTTGACGGTCACCCCGGAGTACGACGAGTAGCCGTGCACCTTGATGTAGTACTTGCCGGCGGCGGGCGAGGCCACGCTGCAGCTTTCCGAGTTGCCGCTCTTGTACGGGCGGCAGTCATAGCTGCTGGTGGTCGGTGCGCTGCCGAACTTGGTGTACAGGTCGGCGTCGCCGGTGCCGCCGGAGATCGACATCACGAGGTTGCTGGCGCCCGTCGGCACGGTGATGAAGTAGTCGTTGTCGGCACCGGAGGCGCCCGACACGCCGGTGACGCCGACGTTGTTCTGCAGCTCCGTGGTGCCGCCACCGCCACCGCCGCCACTGCCCGGGCAGGTCACGCCCACGCCGTTGAACGCGGCGATCACCGCATTCTTGTCGTAGCCCAGGTCGGTCGCGGCCGATTCCACGCCGCAGGCACCGGAGTTGAAGGTCGAGGTGGCCGTCCAGTACACCTTGTTGGCCAGCGCGTAGACCTGGAACGCCTTCCTGACGTCCCAGCCGCTGGTCTTGGCCAGCAGGCAGAACGACTTGTTGTAGACGCCGCTGGAGTAGTGCACGTCGAGGCCGGAATTGTAGTCGGCCGCGTTGTCGATCGAGCCGCCGTCCTGCGGCGGGTTGCACATGTAGCGCAGCGCGTCGCCGATGCCGGCACTGGCCTTGACGATGTCCGCGCCGACCAGGAAATCGGCCGAGCCGCGATCGAAGTATTCGGCCGCTTCGCCGGCGATGTCGGAATAGGCCTCGTTCATGCCGCCGGACTGGCCGCTGTACTCCAGGCCGGAGTTCTGCTCGGTGTAGCCGTGGCTGATCTCGTGGCTGGTCACGTCCAGCGACACCAGCGGATAGAACGTGCTGGCGCCGTCGCCGAAGTACATCGCCGAGCCGTCCCAGAACGCGTTCTCGTAGTTCGACTGGTAATGCACTTTCATCAGCAGCTGGATGCTCAGCGGCGGCGCGCCGGTGTAGGACTGGTACATGTCGTGCACCACGCCACCGAAATGGTGCGCGTCGTTCACCGGCGAGTAGGCGCCGTTGATCGCGTCGGTGTTGCTGGTCGGGCAGGTGAAGCTGACCACCGAACCGCCGCTGCTGGCGTGGTTGAGGTTGTAGGTCTTGACGTTGGCGTTCTGCAGCGTGCAGGTGCTGCCCGACTGGGTCACGTCGAGCGCCGCGTAGTCGGTGCCGTAGATGTACTGGCCGGTCTTCTGGTTGCCGCCCGGGCCGTTGGCCGAGGCATCGGTGAGACCATTCCAGCTCTTGATCACGGCCCCGGTATTGGCGTCGACGATGGCGGTGGGACGCGTCGGGTTGGCGCCGTTGACGAAGTACGAGACACGATAGACCAGCCGGGGTGCGGCGCCTTCCTGCGGATACACGAACAGGTCGGCACGGGCATTTTCCATCGTCGCGCCGGCGACCAGCGCGGTGTGCGCGTGCGCCTTCAGCGCCGCAATCGCGCGCGCGGCATTCAGCCGGGGGCGTACCGAGATCTGCTGCTGACCCTGCTGCATCAGCTCGCCGGTGGCACGCAAGGCATTGCCCTGGGCGTCCTGCACCACGGCGATGCTGCGGCCGTAGACCGGCACGCCCTGGTACATCTGCTGCTGACGCACCACGCGGTGCTGGCCGGCAAGCGCCACGGCGCCATGCGGCGCCAGCGTCATGCCCTGGCCCAGGTTCAACTGGTTTGCGAGCGAGGCGACCGGCACGGCGCCCAGATTCTGCGCGCGCAGGGTTTTCGTTTGCGTGTTGGCGGCCGTGGCGGTCGTGGCGGCGGCCATGCCGATGGCAGCCACCAGCAGTTTCAGGCGGAATGGATGGGGCATGTAGTGAGCTCCTGGAAGAAGTGGGGACAAACGCGCCCGATGCGGCCGCAAAGCCCCATGCAAGAATTTCCGTGCGAGGCACGGCGTTGGTATTCGTCAGCGGTCCGGCGATCCCGAACTACGTCCGTCGGTGGCTGCCTTCCCCCTGAGGTTCCCTGCAGGGACAGCACATGGACGCGTAACTGCAAGACGACGAAGGCGTCGCCACGGGATCATCCCCCAGCCTCCCAGATGGTGGACCCGGCGACGTTATTACTTGCGATACCGACTGACAATCCGACTTTTTCCTACGTCGGGTGATCGCGGTCACGTCCTGCCGGATGCGCGCACGGCACGGACGCCAGTGTGTCGTGGATGCCTCGGAAGTCTTCGAATGGCTTGCCCGAGGCCCTTTCGCAAACGCGAAAATCCATCGACAGGCGCAGTCAGCGCGACCGCATCGAACTGTTTCCGGCGAGCACGCGCGACGCAAGATTTTTCGGCATCGATTCCATGCCGTTCAGGGCGCTCCGTTCAGAGCATGCCGGTTTCCAGCTTCGCCTCGTCGGACATCATCGAGTGATTCCACGGCGGGTCGAACACGAGATCCACGTCGGCTTCGGTGATGGTGGGGATCATCTCCAGCTTGGTGCGGGCGTCGTCCACCAGGATGTCGCCCATGCCGCAGCCGGGCGCGGTGAGCGTGAGCTTGACGTAGACCTTGCGTTCGCCGGATTCGCCGTGCTCCATGCTCAGGTCGTAGACCAGCCCGAGATCGACCACGTTGACCGGGATCTCCGGGTCGAACACCGTGCGCAGCTGGTCCCAGGCGAGCTTCTCCACGTCGGCATCGGTGGCGTCGGGCGGCACTTCGATCGGCATGGGCCGATCCTTGCCCAGCGCATCGGCATCGTCGCCGGCCACGCGGAACAGGTTGCCCTCCACATACACCGTGAAGCTGCCGCCGAGGGCCTGGGTGATGTAGCCAATCTGGCCCGCGGGCAACGTCACCACCTCACCCTGCGGCACCATCACCGCGCTGCAATCGCGCACCAGGGTGACCGGCTCGCTGCTCAGACTGAAACCACTCATGCCGACGACTTTCCCGTATCCACAGGCGCGGCCACATGCCGTACCGAAGCGCCCATTATGCCAACCGCGGCGCGCGGCCGCTTGTTCCAGATCAGCCCGACGGGAGATGAGGCGACGTTTTGTCCGTCCGTCGCAGCGCGCAGCGCACGGTATGATGGCCGCTTTGCCGACGGATCAAGCGATGCATTGCAGCCACCTGGCGGGGCGCCACCGATGAGGGCGCGCAGCATGCCTGCCCTGCTGTTTTCGCTGTTCAGCGCCGCCATGCTGGGGCTTGCCGCCGGCGCCGCGTGGATGGTGGTGGCGCTGTACTCGCGCCATCCCCTGCCCTGGCTGGCGGTGCCGATCGGCGTCGCGCTGGCGTGGGTCATCCGCGCCGGCGTGCGTCGGCCGGGTACCGGCGCGATGCTGCTGGCCGCCGGCGCCACCGCGTTGTCGGCGATCTACGTCAACCTGCTGATCGCCGGCGTGAAGGTCGCCGGCAGCATGGGCCTGGACCTGATCGAGGCGCTGCGCACCGCCGGCATCGGCATGCTGTGGCAGCTGGCGCGCATGGGCCTGACCCCCGCCGATTTCATCTGGACCTTGCTGGCCATGCTGCTGGCCGGGTGGCTGGCCTCCCGCCAACGGCGTCCACCCCCACCTCCACCCGAAAAGAACACCTAGGGCGGGCACCGCCCGCCGCCTTTCATTCCGCGAAGCAAGAGCCGGCGGGCCGTACCCGCCCTGCTGAGAAGCGGCCTCAGCCGTCGATCGCCTTCACCTCGTTGACCAGCTCGCCCACCGCGGCCTGGCCGTCGCCGTAGAGCATGCGGGTGTTGTCGGCGTAGAACAGCGCGTTCTCGATGCCGGCGAAGCCGGTGCCCTTGCCGCGCTTGATCACGATCACCTGCTTCGCGTTCACCACGTCGAGGATCGGCATGCCGTAGATCGGCGAGGCCGGGTCGGTCTTGGCCACCGGATTGACCACGTCGTTGGCGCCGATCACCAGCGCCACGTCGGTGGCGGGAAACTCCGGGTTGATGTCGTCCATGTCGGCGATCAGGTCGTAGGGCACGCCGGCCTCGGCCAGCAGCACGTTCATGTGGCCGGGCATGCGTCCGGCGACCGGATGGATCGCAAACTTCACCTTCACCCCGCGCTTGATCAACAGCTGGGCGAACTCCCACACCTTGTGCTGCGCCTGCGCCACCGCCAGGCCGTAGCCGGGCACGATCACCACGCGCTCGGCGTAGGCCATCATCACCGCCGCGTCGGCGGCGTCGATCGGCTTCTGCGCGCCTTCGATCGCCTGCGCTTCGCCGCCGGCCGCGCCGAAGCTGCCGAACAGCACGTTGCCGATCGAGCGGTTCATCGCCTTGGCCATCAACTGGGTCAGCAGCGTACCGGCCGCGCCGACCACCATGCCGGCGATGATCATCGCCTCGTTGCCCAGCACGAAACCCTCGAACGACACCGCCAGACCGGTGAACGCGTTGTACAGCGAGATCACCACCGGCATGTCGGCGCCGCCGATCGGCAGCGTC
>CALCWL010000295.1 GCA_937906285.1 uncultured Rhodanobacter sp.
GGTGTGGGGGGGGGGGGGGGGGGGGGGGCTTCTGATTTGATAGCTTCTAGCACCCGCTCCACTTGTGCTAGAGGCTGATTTGAATTGGACGTTTCATCCAGCCCCGCCGGGATCAGCGCGCCGCTGGCGAGTGGCTCGGTGCGCTGGTGGGCGGTGTCAAAGGGGGTGAGGCCGGTGGGGAAGGGGAAGGTTTCGAAGCAGGTGGTGGGGGTGTAGCGCGGGTCGTTGCCTACGCCCAGCCAGGTACACATGCGCAGCGACCAGAGTTCGTGAAAGCGGCTGTGCAGGATGCCGAAGGTGGCGTCGTCGGCGCGAGCGATGACGACAAGTTGGTGATCGGGCAGAACGGATTTGTCCATCCAGACGAACAGTCGATGTTTTGCCACTACGGGCGTAGCAGCGAAACGCGGCAACGGTATGAGCGCGCGACGCATTTTCGGTATCGGCTCCGCCATGAGCCACCATCGCTCCCGATAGCTCTTGCGCTTGTTTTGGTCGCGCAGTGGTTTGACGTGTCTGGCAACGTGGGCGAACGGTGTTTCAAATAGCGCTGCATCGCCCTCCGACATGTCCACGCCGAAATCAATGATCCACGTATCCGACCAGCGCCGTGTCATGTCCATGCCGTTGGCCCACGGCTTCACGACTTCGGCGTTCGAGCGGCCATTGGGGTTGGGGAGCATCAGCCATTGCCGGGCGAGTTGGCCGGGAATGTCGAACGCGCCGGCCTTGACGGTGGCAACGAAGCCGGCATTCACGTTCTGCACGAGCTTCGAGGCGCTCGTGAGGTTGACGTCACTGGTGAGGTCGGCGTGGATGTCTGCCACCGGCTCGCCATTGAGTGTCGACGGCTGCGTGCTCTGGCCAAAGACCACGAGCGACACGCGCACCGCCGCGCCTTCGTTGACCCATTCCTCGTCGCTCCAGGCCTCGAAGATGCGTGTGGTCTTCAGCACGCGATCGAGGACTTCGCGATTCTTCCCTCCGCGTATGGAGTTCGTCGCGACCAGGCCCGCGCGGTCCAACTGCCCGGCTTCCATCTGCGCTCTCGCTTTCTCGAACCAGTAGCAGACGAGGTCGGCGAAACCGGGCACGCGCGCCGCGTAGGTTCCGCGCAGTTGCTCGGAATACTCGACGCCGAGTTCTCCCCATTGCTTCTTGGTTCCCAAAAACGGCGGATTGCCGACCACCACATCGGCCTTCGGCCACTGCGCCTCGCTTGCCTGCCGCGCGTCGCAATCGCCCTGCCACGCCAGCAGCGCATCACGGCATTCGATCTGCTCCAGCGGCTCCAGCACCGGGTTGGTCTTGGGCGGGTAGCCGTGGGCGATGCGCCACTGGATTTCGCCGATCCAGATGGAGATGCGCGCGAGTTCCGCCGCGTAGCGGTTGAGCTCGATGCCCAGCAGGTTGTGCACGCCGGTGACGAGGTCCTGCTCGCGGTCCAGCCCCAGGCCGGCCGCGGCGGTGATGCCGTGCAGCTCGATGTCCTTGAGCGCCTTCAGGCCCAGGAAGAGAAAGTTGCCGCTGCCGCAGGCCGGATCGAGCACGCGAAACGCCCGCAGGCGCTCCAGCCACTGCACGAAGCGCGCGTGCGCCTTCTTGTACGCGGCGTCGCCGTGGCGCTTGATTTTGGCCGTCAGCGCTTGCAGTTCCCGCGCCACCTGCTCCCATTCGCGTAGCAGCGGGCGGGTGATGACGGGCTCGATCAGGCGGGCAATCGTCGCCGGGTCGGTGTAGTGCGCGCCGAGCTGGCTGCGCTTGGCGGGGTCCAGGCCGCGTTCGAACAGCGTGCCGAAGATGCTGACGTCGATCGCGCTCCAGTTCAGCCGCGCGGCGTTGCGCAGCTCGGTCACGTCGGTGATCTGCAGGCGCGGCAGGTCGATGTGCGCGAACAGCCCGCCGTTGAACCAGGGGATGTCGTCGGGCCCGTACAGCCCGCCGGTCTGCATGGTGGCGAAGAGCTGGCGCAGGCCGTCGGTCAGGCGTTCGCTGGTGAGGTGGCGGTTGTCCACCAGGCGCTCGAACATGCGTTCGGGCAGCAGCCCCACGTCTTCGGCGAACAGGCAGAACACGCACTGCGTGAGGAAGTGCGCCACCTGCTCGCCCGGGGCGCCGCGCGCGGCCAGTTGCGCGGCCAGGGTGGCGAAGCTTTGCGCGGCGGCCTCGGTGATGTCGCGCGTGCTCTGGCGCGGCCGGAACGATTCGGGTGCCAGCCACAGGCGGCGCAGCAGCGCCTGCGCATTGGGGTCGGCGAGGTCTTGCACGCGCACGAGGTGCGTCTCGCTCGGGTGGCCGTTGAACTGCGTGTGGATGCGGATCGTGAGCCGGTCGCAGACGACGAGCAGCGGCGGGTTGGCCAGCGCCAGGCTGTACTGCAAGAGCTGCTTGAGCGCGGCGTCCAGGTTCTTGCCCGGCGCCTTGTTCTCCCACGCGAAGTGGTCGCGGTAAAACACGTCGGCATAGCCGCGCGTCTCGCCCAGCACGAGCGACTTCTGCTCGAACAGGTAGTCCGTGCCCACGTCCTCGCCCGGCTTGGGCACGGCCAGCAGCTCGCACAGATCGAGGAAGTGGCTTTGCGCGCCCTGCTCTTCATTGAGCTGGGCGCAGGTGCCACCGGGGCCCCATTTGGCGATGAACTGGCTGGCGGTGATCACGGACGTGCTTTGCTTACGATAGCTAATACCGCTTGATGGTAAAGCGTTGGAGGCCGATTTGGCTTGTAAACTGGTTTTTGATTATGGGGTGCATCGAACGCTCGGTCATCCGCGATGAACGAGGTGACCCCCTGTGGGAGCGGCTTCAGCCGCGAATCGCCCTTTCGCGGCTGAAGATACTGTTATGCGTGTCAAGCCATATGCAAGCTGGAGTCGAA
>CALCWL010000296.1 GCA_937906285.1 uncultured Rhodanobacter sp.
GAGCCGATGCGACCACCAGCGGACACCAAGGCTGGGCGTGAGCCGCCACTTCCCGACCCGCAGCGGGTAGCCGTACTGCAAGGCCAGCTCCTGCCCGCGGCTTCGGGACAAAGCGTCGCTCAGCACGGTCAGCTCCAGGTTTCCCTGCCGGCTCGAACGGGTCAACACCGCGCCGACATCCATGCTCCCGCGCCGGTCCCGAAGGCCGTCCAGGGGGATATCCTCGGCATCGAATCCATCGAGCCGCGCCTGCGCCACCAGGTCCAGCCGCCAGTCGTCGCGTTGCCAGGCGTGCCAGCCGAGTTGCAGGCCGCGCAGGAACACGCGCTCGCCTTCGTAAGCCACCGCGGGAACCACCAGCTGGCGACTGGAGGAACCGGCATAGCCGCCGTTGCTGACCAGCGCGATGCCGCCGGCCTGCCAGCCTCGCGGGACCCGGCGCGAGGCCATCTCCCCGCTGGCGAAGGCCTCCGTACAGCACATGCAGAGCAGCGAGGCAACCAGGGTCCAGGACAAGGGGGGAAGCATGGTCGGCACTCCGATCGGATGGGGCAGGCAACACGCGCCTGCGGACATTGCACTTTGGAGCTTCTGATTCATGCATACGGAGCCGGTCGACCGGCGGATGCGCATTCACCGGCGATGAAGGACGTCCGCGACGCTGATCGTTCCCTGCCCTTCCCTGCGGGGTCATGCATGGCCGGGACCGGTGCCGTCGAAGAACCTTGCATCCACCCGCTTCGGATCTCCGTATGAAACATCAGGCATCCACAGGCTCCGGTCATGTCCTCATCCATACTCATCTACGGCGCCACGGGCGGCGTCGGTGCGTGCCTGGCCCGGCTGCTCGCCGAAACGGGATCGCAGCTGCACCTGGTGGCGCGCCATGAGGAGACGTTGCGGCCACTGGCGCAGTCCCTGGGGGCGACATGGACGGCGGCCGACGTACTGGATGAAGCCTCCTTTGCCGCAGTGACCGAGGCTGCGCCCGCAAGCCTCGACGGCCTGGTCTATGCGGTCGGCAACATCGCGGTGAAGCCGATCTCGCGCGTCTCCGCGGCCGATCTGGCCCACGATTACCGGCTGAACGCGATCGGCGCCGCGCTGGCCGTCCGGGCGGCCCTGCCGTCGCTGCGCAAAAGCGCCAGCGGTGCGTCCGTGGTGCTGTTTTCCTCCGTAGCAGCATCGCGCGGCTTTCCGTCGCACGCGTCCATCGCCATGGTCAAGGCGGCGGTGGAGGGCCTGACCCGCTCGCTCGCCGCGGAACTGGCACCGGCGGTGCGGGTCAACGCGATTGCACCCTCGCTCATCCGGACACCGCTGGCCGCACGCATGGTGGCCAACCCGAAGCTTCGCGAGGCGTTCGCCGCAGCCCATCCCCTGGGCCGCCTGGGAGAGCCCGAAGACATCGCCCAACTTGCTGCCCACCTGCTCTGGCCGCGCTCCGGCTGGATGACCGGGCAAGTGATCGGTGTGGATGGCGGACGCGCGGCCATCGCCGGAAAGTGACCGGAGCAGGCAGCGCAATGCGCAGCAATCGCGAGTTGCCTGGCAAGCCTGGCGTGCACCCTCGCCGCGGGGTCCACGGGTGCGGAAGATCGGCACGCGGGCCGGCCGGGGTGGAATACTGGTCCAGGCGCTGTCGATGGCGGGCCTGCCCGGGAGGTCACCCATGAAGATCCTGCTGGTCGGAGCGAGCGGACTGGTCGGACAAGGCGTCCTCAAGGTGCTGCTGCAGGACGCCGAGCGGCCCGGGGTGACGTTGCTGGTCCGCCGCCGGTCGCCAGACGTGCCGCAGGGAGTGCGCGTCCTGCAAGTACCGGAACTCTGCGACAAGGCACTGGAAGGACTCGACCTTGGCGGCATCGATGCCTGCCTGTACTGCGCCGGGCCGTTGCCCCTGCTTCTCTCGGAAGCGGTCTATCGCGAGGCAACGGTGGCCACCCTCGAGCGTGTGTCGCGGGCCTTTGCGCGCGCCAATCCGCGAGGACGGATGATCTATGTCTCCGGCGCCGGCGCCGACATCCGCAGCCGCTGGATGCCGTTGCGGATCAAGGGCGAGGCCGAACAGGTGCCCGGCCGCTTCGCGCTCGCAACGACGGTACTGCGGCCCGGTGCCATCTGCCCCGTGCAGGGCGAGCAGTCTCCGCATCGCGCGCGGCGGGCACTCTATGCGCTGGCCGGGCCTGTGCTTTCTGCAGCGGCGCGCCTGATGCCGGGCAGCTTCACCACGAGCGCGGCCGTCGGACGTTGCATGCTGGCCATGGCGAGGGCCGAGACCTCAGGGACCGGAATGGTCGTGATCGAGAACAGGCAGATCAACACGTTCGCCGCGACTTGATCGGGCCCGGGTGGTTTGCGCGGAGTGCCCGGCGAGTTTCGTGCAGCCGGGCGGCCGTGCACGGCGGCGACATTCAAGCCCTGCGCTCGGCCAACAGGCTCAGGAATTCCTTTCGCAACGAGGTGTCCTCGAGGAAGGATCCGCGCATCACGCTGTTCACCATCCTGGCGCCATCGTCCTTCACGCCGCGCCAGTGCATGCAGTAGTGGTCCGCCTCCAGCACCACGGCGAGGCCGTCGGGCCGCAGGCGCGATTCGAGCAGGTCGGCGATCTGCACCACCGCTTCCTCCTGGATCTGCGGCCGGCTCATCACCCAGTCGATCAGTCGCGCATATTTCGACAAGCCGATCAGGTTGGATGCGGCATGGGGCATCACGCCCACCCACGCGCGCCCCATGATCGGGCACAGGTGGTGCGAGCAGGCGCTGCGCACGCGCAGCGGCCCGACGATCATCAGCTCGTTCAGATGCTGCACGTTGGGAAATTCGGTGACCTCGGGCGCGGCCTGATAGCGGCCGGCAAACACCTCGCGCACGAACATCTTGGCCAGCCGCCTGGCAGTCTCGCGGGTGTTGTGGTCGTGCTCGACGTCGATCACCAGGGCGCGCAGCAGGGCGTCTGCCCTGTCCTCTACCTCCCGTTGCAGTTCGTCCAGCTCGCCGGGGCGGATGAAGTCCGCCAGGTTGTCGTTGGCGTGGAACCGTGCGCCGGCCTCGCGCAAGCGATGGCGGATGCGGTCCGACGGGGCGACGGTGTCGGCATGGCGAATGGGCGCCACATCGGAGGGTGCTGTTTGCATGATCAGGCCTTTGGCAGCGGCGGATGGCGTCGTGCGCTGTCGAACCCGAATGCCCGGCATGCACCATCAGCTCATACGCAGCACCGGGCCATCCGGATGCATGCTTGCCGTCCATCGACGGATTCAGGCGGCCAGGGGTTTGCCCGAAGGCTGTCGGGAGAGCGCCGCGACGGCATCGACCCACTGTGGCTGGTCATTGAGGCACGGGATCAGGGTGAGCTCCTCGCCGCCGGCGGCGAGGAAGGTTTCGCGTCCGCGGATCCCGATCTCCTCCAGGGTCTCGATGCAATCGGCCACGAACGCCGGGCAGGCCACGAGCAATCGGCGTACGCCCTGCGCAGCCAGCTCCTTGAGCACGACGTCGGTATGCGGTTCGATCCACTTCGCGCGGCCCAGCCGCGACTGGAACGCCAGCGACCAGCGCTCGTGCGGAATGCCGAGCGCGGCGGTCAGGCGCTCGCTGGTGCGCACGCATTGCGCGCGATAGCAGCGCTCCAGCACGTTTGCCGG
>CALCWL010000297.1 GCA_937906285.1 uncultured Rhodanobacter sp.
TGCGGCAGCGATTCGGACATCACCTACTTCGGCAAGGCCTGGCTGGTCGATGCGCTGAATCACACCGACAACTTCGTCGACGCGTTCAAACGCGCGCGCAACGACATCGCCACTTGGGAAAAGCAGGACGAACTCACCCCGTCCGAGCCACAAATCGACGTCGGCAGCGGCATCACGGCGCAGCTGGCGGCGTGGCGCAAACATGTCGTGCCCGGCCCGGCAGTGTCGTTCAAACCGGCAGCGCCCAACGCAGCCGACACGGCGCCGATGCCGTGACCCGCGATCGGCTCAGGCCCTCGGCCAGCGCCACGCGCATGCCACGATCAGCAGCGACAGCAGCACCTCGATCACGCCCAGCGTGATGTAGAACCACCACGCGCCCGGCATCGTCAGCAGCATAATCGCGCTATAGAACAGGCCGAGCACGATGTTCGTCCAGCGACACAGCCGCGGCCACAGCACCAGCGACAGCAAAACCATCAGCCCCGGCACCGCCAGCAACAACGCCGTGGCTACCAGCGAGGCCTCGCTCACCGGGCCGACCGGACCATCGCCGGCCAGCATGCCCTTGAGCTTGCCCGGCACGTAGAGGCCGAAATAGTCGCCATAGATGTAGCAGAACATCAGCGCCGCCCACAGCGCCGACAGCTTGAAACGGACGTGTATCCGGATGTCGCTCAACACTGTCGTCGTCATGCCCGGCCTCGCTCAGCCATCCGTTCCTGGCCGCCACCGGCGCGCACGCTCATCACCAGCAGCCACAGGCAAGTACCCACCTCCCCCACTGCCGCTGGCAGGTGGACGTAATCGGAGAAGGCCGTGTCCGCATATCCCGTCAACAGTAGTTCGCCGAAGATGTCGATCATGTAACCGGCGCCACCCAGGATCAGCAACACGCCGAGAATGCGCGGAAGTTTTCCGCTGCGCATCACCAGCCAGCCGAACGGAAACAGCCACAACCCCCAGAACAGACTGGCTACGAAGATGTCATGGCCCCAGGCCTTCAGCGCCAGCCAGGCCATCGCCCGCGCGGTCTCGACCGGCAGGCCGCCTGCATCCGTCAGGAGCAGCAGCGCATCCAGCCGATGCGCCACGCCGACCAGGGCAACCGGCACGCCGGTGACCGCCAGCACGACCATCGCCACCGCTGCATGACGATGGATTCCGTCGAACAACCGGAACAGCAACAGCTGCAATGCCAGAAAAGCGATCTGTTCGACCATGAACGCGGCAATGCCGGCGCAAAACAAGGCCTGCTGCGAGACGATGCTGGCGAGCATGGCTTCGGGGTTGCCCGGCGCGGCGAACTTCCCCGGCACATAGCCCAGGCTGAAAAAGCCGGTCACGACCACGACCAGATAGACAAGCCCCGCCCAGCGTGCGAGCCTGCTTTCACCTGTCATGGCTGTCTCCCTTGATCCATCGGCTTGCCCGCCGAGCATGCCGCGCAGTGTCCGTGCAAGCCGGCGCGGCCATGAGTGCCGGAAGTAACGCGGCGCGTCAGTCGGCGCGGGCTTCACGGGCTCCAGGCACCGTGCATGCTAGCGTCCTCGCCCCTTTCATGAGGGCGCCCCGAGTGACCACATCACGCGCAGACCGAACCCGGCTCGTCATCGCCCATCGCCGACGCGGCACCCTCCCGCTGCCATGGTGGATCGCGGCCGTGCCGATGCTCGCACTGTCAGCCTGCGCACCGCCCTCGCCAGCGACGCACCCGACACAAGCCACCGGCCCGGAGGCCTGCTCGCCGGCGCAACTGGGCCTGCACCTCGACGCCGGAAACGGTCGCTTCAACGGGATGTCGCACGCCGGCACCATGCTGGTCCTGCGCAACACCAGCCTGGCCACCTGCACGATCGCCGCCACGCCATCGCCGAAACTGCTCGACGCACGACGACATGCGCTGCTCGTCATGGCGCAGGCTGCATCGTCATCCGCGGCCCGGCCGTCGCGACTCGT
The DNA here is from genome assembly GCA_937906285.1 of uncultured Rhodanobacter sp. GTDB lineage: Bacteria > Pseudomonadota > Gammaproteobacteria > Xanthomonadales > Rhodanobacteraceae > Rhodanobacter. The sequence continues at coordinate 1,960 of CALCWL010000297.1, forward strand.
GCTGGCTCCCGGAGCCGGCGTGGAAAGCGACATGCGCTGGGTTTCGGGCAACGTCTACGACGACGGCCATTGCGAGTCTCCGGCGTTCATCACGCTGGCCATCGACACGGGAACGGTGACGGCACCATTCGAGGGCCAACTCTGCGGCGCCGGCGGCAAGCCGTCCACGTACTCGATCACCCCGTTCCGTGCGGCGGCAGCAGGCACGCCAGTCAGCCTCACCTACACCTGTGACGACGGGCGCACGGTGCAAGCGACCTACCCCGACACGCAAATCGCCGTGCTGAACTTCGACTCGCGGATGCACCGGCTGCATGCGGCGATCTCGGCCGATGGCGCGCGCTACGTGGATGAGCATTGGCAATGGTGGAGCAAGGGCATGCATGACGCCTGGCTCGCCGAGCTCAAACCCGGCGAACAGTTCGCATCGGCAGCCGGCGTGGCTTGCCGCGCTCCCTGATCCGTACCGGCAGGTTCCCCGCTATCACGCTCGGTGCCGGTCGGCCAACACAGCCACCACATCCGTCAGCGAGAGTCCGCGCGCGCGCAACGCCACGGTGAGATGGAACAGCAGGTCCGCCGCCTCGCCCAGCAGCTCGGCGTCATCCTGTGCCACCGCGGCCAGCGCGGTTTCCACGCCTTCCTCGCCCACCTTCTGCGCGATGCGGCGGATGCCGCCGTCGAACAGCCTGGTGGTGTAACTGCTTTGCGGCCGCTCGACATGACGCTGCGCGACCAGCGCGTCGAGCTCGGCGAGGAAGCCCAGCGGTGGGCGCACCTCGGCGCTGTCGCCGAGGCAGCTGGAGGTTCCGAGATGGCAGGTCGGCCCGTTCGGCTCGGCCTGCACCAGCAAGGTGTCGGCATCGCAGTCGACGCGGATCGACTTCAGCGCGAGCGCGTGGCCGGAGCTTTCGCCCTTGGTCCACAGCCGCTGTTTGCTGCGGCTGAAGAACGTCACCTGCCCGCTGGCCTGCGTCTGCGCCAGCGCTTCGGCGTTCATGTAACCGAGCATCAGCACCTCGCCGCTCAGCCAGTGCTGCACGATCGCCGGCAGCAGGC
>CALCWL010000298.1 GCA_937906285.1 uncultured Rhodanobacter sp.
CCATGAGCGACAACCAGCGCGATCTCGAAGCGGGCATCCAGACCGACCTCAACGGACAGATCACCTACGGCGGCTACCTGCAGCTGGACACCTTGCTGTCGGCGCAGCAGCCGCTGAGCAATCCGCCGCATCACGACGAGATGCTGTTCATCGTGCAGCACCACGTGGCCGAGCTGTGGATGAAGCTGATGCTGCACGAGCTCACCGCCGCGGTGGCGCACCTGCAGCGCGATGATGTCGATGCCTGCCTGAAGATCCTGGCGCGGGTGAAGCAGGTGCAGCGCCAACTGTTCGAGCAATGGGCGGTGCTGGAGACGCTCACGCCGTCGGAGTACCTGGAGTTCCGCGGCGTGCTGGGGCCGTCCTCGGGCTTCCAGTCGCTGCAGTACCGCAAGATCGAGTTCACCCTCGGCAACAAGAATGCCGGCATGCTCAAGGTGTTCGCGCATGACCCGGCCGCGCAGGCCGAACTGCGCGCGGTGCTGGAGGCGCCCAGCCTGTACGACGAGTTCCTGCGCTACCTGTCGCGCCGCGGCCATGCGGTGCCGGCCGAGCTGCTCGAGCGCGACTGGACGCAGCCCTACCGGCGCAACGCGGGCCTGCTGCCGGTACTCAAGCGCATCTACGAGGGCCGCGCGCAGTTCTGGCCGGAGTACCACCTGTGCGAGCAGCTGGTGGACGTGGAGGAGAGCTTCCAGCTGTGGCGCTTCCGCCACATGAAGACGGTGGAGCGCATCATCGGCCATCGCCGCGGTACCGGCGGTTCGTCGGGGGTGAGTTTCCTGAAGAAGGCGCTGGACCTGGAGTTCTTCCCCGAGCTGCTGGACGTGCGCACCGAACTCGGCGTTTGACCGCAGCGACTCGCTCAGCCGGAAACACCGGCGTTGAGCGCATCAGCCTCGATGCCGAACTCGCGCGCCAGCGCCGCCAGACCGAGCGGCGTGGGGGTCAGCACGCGACTGCGCGGATGCCGGCGCAGCCAGCCGACCCGCTCGATCATGCCGTGCGCCAGGTCGCGGCCCAGCGTGCCGCCGACGTGGTGGCGACGCTCGGTCCAGTCCAGGCATAGCCGGCCGCTCGGGATTTCCGGGCTGTCGGCGGCCAGCAGGTCGAGTCGCTGCAGGGCGTCGCGTCCCGCCCGGCTGAGGCCGCAACCGTCGCCGTCGAGCTGCAGCCAACCGCGTTGCAGCAGCGACTCGCGCAACCGCACGCCGAGCTGGCCGGCCAGATGGTGGTAACACAAACGCGCACGCCACAGCGCGGGATCGCCCGGCCGCTGGCGCGGCGGCGGCCGCGGCATCAGGCAGGCCATCGCTTCCAGTGCGGCGGCCACCTCGGCGTTGGCCAGCCGGTAGTAGCGGTGGCGGCCTTGCGGCTCGACCGCGACGAAGCCCTCGGCGACCAGTCGGGCCAGGTGCGCGCTGGCGGTGGCGGCACTGATGCCGGCCAATTCGGCCAGCTCGCCGGCGGGCAGGGCGACGCCATCCAGCAGGGCCGCGAGCATCGCGGCGCGGCTGGGTTCGGCCAGTGCCGCGGCGGGTTTGAACAGGTGCTCGGGCCAGACGGTCTTGCGCATGCGCGCAGTGTAAGTCGGCGGCCGCAGCGAGGTTTCGTTGTGCGACGAAGCGTGGTGATGGCGATGACGCGTCGATGTGCCGCGGGTTGACGGCGCGGCGTGGGCCGGTTACATCTTCGACGCAATATCTTGCGATCACGCCGGCCGCAGCCGGCGCATCACCTCACGGGAACTCCATGACGACCAGCAACTCCACGGCCGCGCCGCTGCCGGAATACCCGCAACTGCTTGGCCATCCGCGCCCGCTGTGGATGCTGTTCATGTCGGAGTTCTGGGAGCGCTTCGCGTTCTACGGCATGCGCTGGGCGCTCACGCTGTACATCGTGGCGCAGTTCTACGACGGCAACGACGCCGGCCAGGCGGACGCCAGCCGCACCTACGGCGCGTATCTCGCGCTGGTCTACGCCACCGCGGTGTTCGGCGGCTACGTGGCCGACAAGATCCTCGGCTACCAGCGCTCGATCCTGCTCGGCGCGGTGGTGATGGCGGCCGGCCTGTTCATGGTGATGGTGCCGAACCATGTGGTGTTCATGCTCGGACTGGCCACCGTCATCGTCGGTAACGGCCTGTTCAAGCCGAACATCTCCTCGATGGTGGGCCAGCTCTACGCGCCCGGTGATTCACGCCGCGACCGCGGCTTCACCCTGTTCTACATGGGCATCAACGCCGGCGCGCTGATCGC
>CALCWL010000299.1 GCA_937906285.1 uncultured Rhodanobacter sp.
TGATCAGGCGGATCAGCGGCGCATCGCTCTGGCTGTCCAGCAGGTCCTCGACGCGGGGTATTTCCTGCAGCAACCGGGACAGATCAAGGTCCTGCGCCAAGTCGTCCGCCAGTGCGGCCGCGCCTTCGTCGGCGCCGTTGTACAAGGCGGCGATTCGCTCGTCGAACTCGTCGGCAGCGAGGCGCTGGGCGCGGATGGGCACGCCGAGCGCGCGCCGCAGCTCGGCCAGCGCGCCTGCCGGCGCGTCGTGGCGCACCACGGCTTCGGCGACGCCCTCGCCGAGTCCGGTGACGGCGACGCCGTTGGCCTTGGCGAAGGCATAGGGCACGGGCGGCTTCGTCAACATGCGGCGATCACCGCTTGTCCCGCCCGGCCGGTGCTGGCGGCAGCTGCGGCAGCACGGGCGACGGATCGTCGCCGCGCACTGCGCCGCGCGTCGGTTCGGCATGGATCTGCCGACCGCGAATGTAGTCGTAGCGTTCACTGGTCAATGCGCCCGCGTCCTGTGCGTCACGCAGGACGGTCGGGCGCAGGAACACCATCAGATTGGTCTTGGTACGCGAGTGGTTGTTGTAGCGGAACAGGCCTCCCAGCAACGGAAGGCTGCCGAGCACGGGGACCTTGGATCCCCCGCCGTTGACGGAATCCTGGATCAGGCCGCCAAGCACGACGATCTGTCCATCGTCGACCAGCACGGTCGACTCGAGCGAGCGTGTATTGGTAATGACCCCGGCAGGGTTGGCGGTATCGGCAATGCTCGAGACCTCCTGGTAGATCTGCAGGCGTACCACTCCGCCTTCGGATATCTGCGGACGGATCCGCAGCGTCAGCCCGACATCCTTGCGTTCGATGGTCTGGAACGGCGACGGCGTGGTCGCCGCGCCGGAGACCGCGTACTGACCGGTGATGAACGGGACGTTCTGGCCGACCACGATCTTCGCCTCCTCGTTGTCGAGGGTGAGCAGGGTCGGCGTCGACAGGATGTTGGCGTTGCTGTCCGTTTCGAGCGCGCGTGCGAGCAGGCCGAGGTTCAGGACCTCCACGCCGCCGATCGTCACGCTGCCACGCGTCGTGCCGATGTTCAATCCGGGACCGACGCTGGCCGGGTTCTGCGCGATGCCGATGATGTTCCGCCCGGCGCCGCCGAAGTTGGTGCCGCCGAACACCTGCGTACCCGACTCGCCGATGCCGCCAAGGTCCTGCCACTGGATGCCGAACTCGCCGGCCTTGCTCGCGGTGAGCTCGACCACGAGCGCTTCGACGTAAACCTGCAGGCGCCGCGCGTCGAGCTTCTCCACCACGGCGCGCAGGTTGTTGTAGACCGCATCGGGCGCCGTGATGATGATCGAGTTGGTGGCGGCATCCGCCTGGATGATGCCCGGCGCGGCGGCGGGCTGGGGCGCGGTGTCTCCCATCGCCGGCATGCTGCCGCCGCCCCATGCAGCCTGGGTGCCGCTGCCGATGGCGACGCCGGCGGCCGCATTCGAGGGCGCCGCCTCGGCTGGCGCAACTGCACCGGACACCTGTGCCTGCGGTGCGGCGGTGCCGGAGTAGATGCCGCGCAGGGTTTCCGCAAGCTTCACGGCCTCGGCGTTCTTCAGGTAGACGACGTGGACGTTGCCGGCGGCGCTGGTCGGTGAGTCGAGCAACGCCGCGAACTTCCGGACCTGGGCAAGTCGTGCCGGGTCCGCCGCGCGCACCAGCAGACTGTTGGAGCGGGCATCGGCAATGACTGCCACGCGCTGGGTCGGGTCCGTTCCCTGCAGCGTCTGCAACGCCTGCGGCGCCGCCGCGAACAGGTGGTTGATGGTCCGCGCCGCGTCCAGTGCGGAAGCATGCTGCAGCACGATCATCGCCGCACCGGCCTCGTCCGGTTGATCGACGGCTGCGATGACGCCCGCCAAGCGTTCGAGGTTGCTGGCGTAATCGGTGATGACCAGCGAGTTGCTGTTCTGCAGCGCGGTGATGGTGTTGTTCGGCGCGATCAGGGGGCGCAGTGTAGGCACCAGCTGCACCGCCGACTGATGCGTCAGGGTGAACACCCGGGTCTGCAGCCCGTCGCTGCTTGCGTGCTGGCCCGAGCCGACATTGCGGTGCTGCTTGGCGTCCGCCTCCGGCAGGATCTTGACCAGGCCGTGGTCCTCCACCGC
>CALCWL010000300.1 GCA_937906285.1 uncultured Rhodanobacter sp.
GTCGTGCATCGTCTACGGCATGGCGTTCGACTTCTTCAACATCTCCGGCTCGCTTTTCGTGGAGAGCCAGGCCGACCCGAAGATCCGCGCCAGCGCGCAGGGCCTGTTCATGCTGATGACCAACGGCGTGGGCGCGGTGCTGGGCAGCCTGATCGCCGGCTTCGTGATCGACCACTTCTTCACCGACCACAGCTGCAACGACGCGCTGCTGATCTGCAAGGACTGGCAGGACATCTGGCTGGCCTTCGCCGGTTATTCGCTGGTGATGGCGTTGCTGTTCGTGCCGTTGTTCAAGCATCGGCACGACCGCGCCGCGGCACAACGGGTGGTACCCACGCACTGATCCGCCCCGCGCGCGACCACGTATTGTTATTGCGAATCATTTTCATTTAACATGCGCCTCCTCATTCCGGAGGCTTCATGTCACTCGCCGTTCGTCCGCTCATCCCGTTGCTCGCCCTTGCCCTCGCCGGCACCGCCCAGGCCGCCGACCAGATCTCCGCCACCACGCTCGAACGCGTCGAGGTTTCCGAAAGCACCCTGCGCATGCCGCAGAGCCAGGGCGCGCTGCCGACCACGATCACGGTGATCACCGGCGAGGATCTGCGCCAGCAGCTGGCGATCAACCCGGATCTCTCCGACGCCATCGGCAACCTGCTGCCCTCGTTCGCGCCCTCGACGCAGAAGCTCAGCTCGCGCGGACAGACCCTGCGCGGGCGCAACCCGCTGTACATGATCGACGGCGTGCCGCAGTCCAGCCCGCTGCGCAATGGCTCGCGCGATGCCTACACCATCGACCCGGCGATGATCGAGCGGATCGAGATCGTCGAGGGCTCCAATTCCATGCAGGGGCTTGGCGCCGCCGGCGGCATCATCAACATCATCACCAAGCGTGCGCCGAAGCAGGATGGCGTGCGCCAGGAAGTCACCACCAATGCCAGCGCGCCCACCCGCGGCGGCAACGGCCTGGGCTACGGCGCCTCGTACCTGCTCGCCGCCCGCAGCGGCGCGTTCGAACTGGTTGCCGGCGCGGCGTGGCGCCAGCGTGGCATGTATTCGGACGCGAAGGGGCGGCTGATCGGCGTCGACGGTACCCAGGGCGACCTGATGGATTCGGCGAGCACCGACGGCTTCGCCAAGCTCGGCTACGACTTCACCGACACGCGTCACCTGCAGCTCACCGTCAACCGCTTCGACCTCAAGGGTCGTGGCAACTACACCGCCGTGTCCGGCGACATGGCCAGCAACCTGCCGACCACCTCGGTGCGCGGCAAGCAACCCGGCGATGCCCCGCGCAACCGCGTGCTGACCAGCAGCCTCGACTACCGCGACAGCGCGCTGGCCGGCGGCGAGCTGCGCGCCCAGCTCTACCACCAGAAGAACCGCGAGCTGTTCGGCGGCGGCACCTTCGCCACTTTTCAGGACCCGGCCTACGGCCCGGGCCCGCTGTTCGACCAGTCGCAGAATGTCTCGACCAAGGACGGCGCCCGGCTGTCATGGGCGCGGCGCGGGCTGCTCGACGACACGCTCACCGTGCTGGCCGGCGCCGACGGCTACCGCGACACCACCTTCCAGGAACTGACCCATACCGGCCGCCATTGGGTCCCGGACAGCACCTACACCGGCTGGGCGCCGTTCCTGCAGGCGGAGTACTGGCCGCTGCAGACGCTGTCGCTGTCCGGCGGGCTGCGGCGCGAGCACGGCACGCTGGACGTGCCGACTTTCCAGACGCTCGCCTTCTACAACGCCGTCACGGTGCAGGGTGGCAAGCCCAGCTTCAGCAAGACGCTGCCGAACCTCGGCGCGGTCTGGTACCTCACCGGCCAGCTCAACCTGTTCGCCAGCTACGCCGAGGGCTACACCCTGCCCGACGTCGGCCGCGTGCTGCGCGCAATCAACCAGCCCGGCCAGAACGTGGCCGATTTCCTCGACCTGAAACCGGTGGTCTCGGACAACCGCGAGGCCGGCGTGGAGTACCTCGGCGAGCGCGCGGGCGCCCGCTTGAGCTACTACGTCTCACGCTCGCGGCTGGGCTCGGTGCTGGTGTTCGACGCGCCCAACCAGGTCTACAACGTGATGCGCCAGCGCGTG
>CALCWL010000301.1 GCA_937906285.1 uncultured Rhodanobacter sp.
CATCCGGGCGGGCTTGCCCTTGTCCAGCCAGTCGCGGCATTTCAGCTCGGCGTACTGCAGCACCTTGAGCTGCTTGTGCACCAGGGTCGGGTTGTTGGTGTGCAGGAAACTGCCGCGCAAGGTGGGCGCGGGGCCGTCGAACTGCAGCGATTCATGCACGCGCGCATCGCTCCAGCGGGCGCGGTCGCGGTGGTACAGGCGGGCCATGCGTTCGCCCACCGATGGCCGGTACCAGCGCATAGGCGCGCCCATGTAGACCGTGCTGCGGCGCAGGTAGGCGGCGGCGGCATCGCCGGCCATCAGCGCGGGCAGGCGCCGCTGCAGTTCGTCGGCGAGGTCGCGGCCGAGGTATTCGTCGGCGTCCAGCACCAAGATCCAGTCGTGCGCGCACTGGCCGGCGGCAAAGTTGCGCTGCGGCCCGAAACCCAGCCAGTCCTGATGGATGACCCGCGCGCCATGCGTTTGCGCGATGGCCACCGTGTCGTCGTCGCTGCCGCAGTCCACCACCAGTTTTTCGGCGGCGAACGGCACGCTGTCCAGGCAGCGGGCGATGTGGGCCGCCTCGTTGCGGGTGATCACGGCGAGGGTCAGGGGAAACGCAGGCATGGCGGCGATTCTAGCCGAATCATGCGAGTGGTCCGCCGCTGCGTTATGCTGTGAATGCGGAGTGAATTCCGTGGCTGACGTGCGATTGGAGGGATTCCGGACGCCGCAGCCTCCTGGAGTGGTTGCCGTGGGACGGCGCAAGGGGCGCAGGGCGCCCGCAGTCAGCGTCAGGATTGCCGCAGGCCGGATATCGGCGCGGGAACGTCCGGCGCGAGACAAAGAAGCGGAGCATCGCGTCCGCCAGCGGCCGGAGGTCGCATCCAATGCAGTCTTCATGTACCGCGGTTGGGGGGACAACCATGCGCATCAGCGTTGCCGTGATCACGTACAACTGGCCCGAGGCGCTGGAGCTGGTGCTGCGCGCGCTGGCCAGCCAGACCGAACTGCCGTACGAGGTGATCGTCACCGATGACGGCTCGCGCCCGGCCACCAGCGAGCTGCTGCGGCGCCTGGCGCGCGACTATCCGGTGCGGCTGGTGCACCTGTGGCAGCCCGACGACGGCGCGCGCATGAGCCGCGCGCGCAACCGCGCGATCGCCGCCGCGCAGGGCGACTACATCATCCTGCTCGACGGCGACATGGTGGTCGAGCGGCACTTCATCGCCGACCATCGCCGCTTCGCCCGCCGCGGCTGCTTCACCCAGGGCTCGCGGGTGCTCACCGATGCACGCTCGGTGCAGGAGATGCTGGGCCGCGGGCCGGCCTTTCCGGATTTCTTCCGGCGCGGCATCGACCGGCGCCGCCATACCGTGCGCCTGCCGCTGCTGGCCCACCTGTTCGCCCGCCCGAGCATGCGCCAGCGCGGCATCAAGAGTTGCAACATGGGTTTCTGGCGCGACGACCTGCTGCGCCTCAACGGTTTCAACGAGGCGATGACCGGTTGGGGCCGCGAGGATACGGAGCTGGCCGTGCGCGCCTTCCACGCCGGCCTGTTGCGCCGCGACCTGCGTCTGGGCGCGCTGGCGGTGCACCTCTACCACCCCACCCGCAAGCATCTGGTGGACAACCCCAACGACCGCATCCTGGCCGACACCCGGCAGCGCAACCTGGTTCGCTGCGAACGCGGCGTCGAGCAATATCGCGACGAGTTTGCCGTCGCGCCGGCGGACCTGCGCGCGGTCGCGGCACCGACGCCGTTGCGACCGCCGGTGCCGGTGGGTCGCGTGGCCGCGCCACCGGCTGCCGCCACCGCGTGAGAAGGTCGTCCACGCCGGTCAGGCCGCGGCCGTGGGTGGCGGCTCGGCGAGTCGCAGCCAGGCGAGTCGCAGCGCGAGCCCCAGCACCGTGAAGAAATAGAACGATTGCGTCATCACCCGGTAGAACACCGCGTCGGTGAGCGCGCACAGCATGTACAAGACGATCACGCCCACGCCGATGGCGGCCGGCAGCGCCACCTCGTCGTCCGCATCCAGCACCCGCCGGCTGAAGTAGCGCAGCGGCACCAGGAACACCGCCAGCAGTATCAGCAGACCCGGCACGCCGCCGGTAGCGGCCGCTTCCAGATACTCGTTGTGCGGCTGGTTGTAGCGTTCGATCGCGGCATGGCTGCGGCCGGCGGCGACCTCCTCGCGCGTATACGCGTCGAATTGGCCCACGCCGATGCCCACCAGCGGGTGTTCGCCGAAGGCGCGCGCCGCGGTGCGCCACATCTCCAGCCGCTCGATCACGGCGCCGCGGGTGGCCTGGCTATGGTCGAAGCGGGTGACCTCCGGCGCGATGGCCTGGAACCGCTCCACCATTTCGCCGCGCATGCCGAAGGTGACGGTCCCGGCCACCACAGACACGGCACCGACCAGCAGCAGGCTGGAGCGCCAGTGTCCGCAGCGCCGCGCGTGCAGCAGCACCAGCAGCAGGAAGACCGGCGCAAACGCCAGCAGCGGGCCGCGGCTCTGGGTCAGCAGCGCGCCGTACATGGCGCAGCCCATCGCCGCCAGATGCAGCCAGCGATCCCGGCGCGACGTGCCGCGCGCCAGGAATTGCACCAGCGCCGTCGTCGACAGGCCCAGCAGCACCGTGGCCAGTTCGATCGAGGCCGACGGGCCGCCGTTGAGGCCGTGCGGACGGTCGATGCCGAGCGCGTAGGCCTGCACCACGGCGGCCGCGCCCAGCACGATGGCGCCAAGGCTGAAACCGACCCACACCACGCGCATCCGCAACGGCAGGCTGAAGCACGCCGCCACCGCCAGGAACAGCAGGATGTGCGCCGGCCGATCCAGCGGGCGCCAGCCCAGGCCGTGCAGCAGCACGTTGAAGATCACGAAGGCGATCATCGCCAGCGCCACCGCCACCACCGGCCACGCTGCGCGATAGCTGCGCCGGATCGAGGCGGTGCTCGCCATCAGCGCCAACCCCAGCAGGAACAGCAGCGCCGACGGCAGCGCCTTGATCCCCCAGCCGATCGAGAACGACAGCGGCATCAGGGCGAGCAGGAGCGACACGGCCCACGCCGGCCCAGGGCGCGCGAACGCCTGCGCGAGGCGAGTGTCGGTCATGCGCGCGTCACGCTCGCGGAGAGCGCCGCGCGACGAGCTGCGCGGCGTGGAGAGGCGGTGTGGCGGGTCATTCGTCGTCGTCGCCTGCGGCACGGGGGATGCACCCGGGTATTACCGCGTCGTGCCTGAACATCCACCAATCGCGCCGGTTCGCGTGGCCGACGTGGATCGCGCGCGCACGATCCACGCAAGCGCCCATCGCCTCGTCCAGGCTGAACACCCAGCGTTGCGCGGGATCGCCTTGCAGCCAGGCGACCGCCTCGGCGTATTGCTGCGGCCATGGCTTGAGAAAACCGAACTCGGCCACCGGGCCTCGCGCCATCAGGAGGTTCTGCTCCTTCCATGCGAGCAGGCCGATGGTGGCCTGCGGGCCGGCGATGGCGCGCGCCTCGACCATCACGTCGCGCGCCGAGCGGTCGCCGTTGAGCAGCGGATAGCCCCACACCCCATAAACGCTCCACAGCACGCCGGCGAACAGCAGCCATCCCAGCGGCGCGCGGCGCACCCGCGTCAGCGCAGCGATGGCGAGGCCGGCCACGCCGATGGCCAGCAGCATCCACCAGATTCGCGGGTCCAGGCTCTGCTCGATCTTCAGCGCCCAGGCCGGGTGGCGATGGATCGCCAGCGCCGAGGCGGTGGCCAGCGTGCCGGCCAGCAGCACGGTCAGCGCGAACACCGCGATGCGCACGCCGCGCCGACGCAGCAGGGCGGGCAGCAGCGGCGCCAGCGCCAGCGCCACCATCGGCAGCGCCGGCAGGATGTAGACGTCGCGCTTGCCCGGGCTGAGCGAGAAGAACAGCAGCACCAGCACGGCCCAGCCCAGCGGCAACAGGAAACGCGCGTCGCGCCGTTTCAGCCGACGCCACCACGCCGGCAGCGCCCACGGCAGCAGCAGCGACAGCGGCAGCCAGTCGACCACGATGATGCCGAGGAAATAGAACGGCGAATGGATGTGGCCGGTGGGCGTGGCGTAGCGGTGCACGGTCTGCCCGAACAGGATGTTCTGCACGTATTCGGCGTGTTGCGGGTCGCCGTCGGCACGGGCGACCAGCAGCATCGGCAGCAACCAGCCGAGGATCGCCGCGAAGAACAGCGCCAGGCCGCCGGCCCAGCGCCAGCCGCCGGTGGGCAGGGCGAGGTGCGGCCAGTGGCCGCGGCGCGCGACCAGGTACGGCACCAGCATCAGCAGGGCCAGCACGCCCACGCCCTTGGTCGCCACGCCCACGCCGGCGAAGAAGCAGCCGATCGCGAACCAGCGCCAGCACGGCCCCAGCAGCAGGTGGCGCAACAGGCCGTAGTTGGCCAGCGTCATCCAGCCCAGCAGCAGCGGGTCGATCTGCGCGTTGCGCATCTGGTAGGTGAAGTGGATGGTGACCAGCAGCGTGGCCGCGGCCAGCAGCGCGCTGCGGTGGCCCCACAGCCGCCGGGCCAGGTCGTAGACCAATGCCAGTGCACCCAGCGCGGCGAGCAGCGAGGGCAGCAGGAAGGCGATGCGCCAGTTGTCAGTGAGGTAGTAGCTGAGCGCCTGCAGCCACATGAACACCGGCGGCTTGTCCGGGTACAGCTCGTGGCCGCGGTGCGGGAACAGCCACTGGCCGTGTTCGACCATCCATTGCGCGACCAGCGCGAAGCGCGGTTCGTCCGAAGGCCACGGATCGCGCAACCCCAGCCCGGC
>CALCWL010000302.1 GCA_937906285.1 uncultured Rhodanobacter sp.
ATCGCGCGCCAGTGCCGCGACATCCTCGGCGGCGCCGGCATCACCACCGAGCACTCGGCCATCCGCCACGCGCTGAACCTGGAATCGGTGATCACCTACGAGGGCACCGAGACCGTGCACGAGCTGGTGGTGGGCCGCGAGCTGACCGGCATCAACGCGTTCTGACCTGATCGCTCCCTTCTCCCTCCGGCGACCAAAGGGAGTCCCCTTGCGGGTGAGAAGGTGGCGCGTAGCGACGGATGAGGGTTCGGGCGGAGCATGGAACGGCATGCTTCCTGTCGAGCCCTCACCCCGGCCCTCTCCCGCGGGAGGGGGAGTGGAGGGGGCCAAGCCCTTGCGCATTTCCGACACCCACATTGAAACCGCGCGACTCATCCTCCGCCCGATCCGGCCGGAGGATTTCGAGGGATGGGCGACGCTGATGGCCGATGCGGAGAACGCACGCCACATCGGCGGCCCGCAGCCGCGGGCGGTGGCGTGGCGCGGTTTCCTGTGCATGGCCGGCGCGTGGGCCATCCAGGGCTTCGGCATGTTTTCGGTGATCGAGAAAAGCAGCGGCCGGTGGATCGGGCGGCTCGGGCCGTGGTGCCCGGAAGGCTGGCCCGGCACCGAAGTGGGCTGGGGCTTGCTGCGCGATGCCTGGGGCAAGGGCTACGCCACGGAAGGTTCGGTGGCGGCGATCGACTGGGCCTTCGATCAATTGGGCTGGACCGAGGTGATCCACACCATTGCGCCGGACAATGCCGCGTCGCAAAGCGTCGCGCGCCGGCTCGGTTCACGCCTGATCGGCCCCGGCCGCCTGCCCGAACCGTTCCAGGACTTGCCGGTGGAAATCTGGGGGCAAAGTCGTGAAGCGTGGGAGCGCCGCCGCGCATGAGTCATCTGTCGCCCGCGCTGTACGCGACCCTGGCCGACGTGGTGCCGGACCTGCACGTGCATTGCGTCGATCCGTGGTGCCTGATCGGCAGCGCCGCGGCGCTGGTGCTCGGCGCCGAGGTCAGCGTGGCCGACGTGGACGTGCTGACCTCGCGCGCCGATGCAGACACCCTGATGCAGGTGTGGGCGCCGCAACGCGAGCCCGCATTCGCGCCGCCGGACGGCGACCGCTTCCGCTCGCATTTCGCCCGCTTCCGTTTTCCCGGCGCGCCGGTCGAGGTGATGGGCGCGCTCGAGCTTCACGCCGACGATGGCTGGCAACCGGTGCGGCCGGGGAAACTCGTGCTGGCCGGCGTGAACGGCCTGGCCGTGCCGGTGCCGTCCGTCGAAGACCAGATCCGGCTCTGCGAGAGCTTCGGTCGCCCCAAGGACCGGCAGCGCGCGGCGCTGCTGAAACAGCTGAGCGGGGAACGGCCATGATCACCGTCTACGGCATGCGTGCCTCCGGCAATTGCTACAAGTTGCAGCTGCTGCTGGACCAGCTCGGCCGCGACTACCGCTGGATCGAGGTGGACAGCGCGCACGGTGCCACGCGCACACCGGAATATCTGGCGAAGAATCCGAACGGCAAGGTGCCGCTGCTGGAGCTGGAGGACGGTCGTCGGCTGGCCGAGTCCGACGCGATCCTCCATTACCTCGCCGAAGGCACGCCGTTGCTGCCGGACGACCGCTGGCTGCGTGCACAGACGCTGCAGTGGCTGTTCTTCGAACAGTACAGCCACGAGCCGTGCATCGCGGTGGCGCGCTTCATCCGCTGCTGGCTGCCGCCGGATCATCCGCGCCAGGCTGAACTGCCGGCCCTGTTGCAGAAGGGCACGCAGGCGCTCGGCGTGATGGAACGGCACCTGGCCGGACGCGACTGGTTCGTCGGCGACAGCTGCGGCATTGCCGACATTGCGCTGTATGCGTATACCCATTGCGCCGGCGATGGCGGTTTCGAGCTGTCCGCTTTTCCGAATGTCTGTGCGTGGCTCGATCGCGTGCAGGCACAACCACGCCATACCCCGATGCAGCACGTCCCTCTGTAGGAGCGCACCCTGTGCACGATGCCTTTGAAAAGCTTCGCGCACAGGGTGCGCTCCTGCAGAATCTCTCAACATTCATCGATGCCATGCCATGTCCATTCCGTTCGCCCTCAGCTCCCGCCACAAGGGTTTCAACCGCGCCGAAGTGGTCGACCAGAACTTCATCGAGTTCGTGCAGTTGTGGAAAGGGGAGGTGCGCACCGCGCCGCGCGATGACGATGCCGTGCTGCCGGGCAGCGCGCTGGACGCGCGCGGCTTCCGCGAGCTGCTGGAATCGCAGCTGATCAGCCGCCACCTCGACCTGATGGCGCGCGTGCTGCGCGTGCAGAACAAGGTGTTCTAC
>CALCWL010000303.1 GCA_937906285.1 uncultured Rhodanobacter sp.
GCCGCATCTCGTCTTCGATGTTGACGCGAATGATTTCTTTGGCGGTTTCTGCCATTGAGTGGCTTCCCTGGAGACAAAAAAAGGACGCTGGCGCCGCGTCTCAAGCGCATGCGCGAGCGACCCGAAATCAACCTGCGGATTGTAGCACGGACGGCCACAAAACGACAGGTTTTCAACCTTTGAAATCAATGAGTTGCAGCACCATCGCGGCGCCGGCACAAGGGCGTCCGGAATGTGCTCAAGAATTGAGCAGCTCGCGCGGTGCGGGAACCCTCAACCAGGGTCGTGTCGGCGACGCGAGCCAATGTCGAGTCCGGGAAATCAGCAGCCGAACAGCGCCTGCATCGAGAGGGTGTCCGGTCGCTCGATCACGCCGCGCTCGGTGACGATCGCGTCGATCAGCTCCGCGGGTGCGACGTCGAAAACCGGATTCCACGCTTGCGCGCCCTCCACCACCACGCGCCGGCCCCCGCTGGACAGAAGCTCGGCCGGATCGCGCAGTTCGATCTCGATCTCCTCGCCGTTGGCGGTCGCCATGTCCACCGTCGACGACGGCGCCACCACCATGAACTTGACGCCGTGGTACTTCGCGCTGATCGCCAGCTGGTAGGTGCCGATCTTGTTGGCGGTGTCGCCGTTGGCCGCGATGCGGTCGGCGCCGACGATCACCCATTGAACCGCGCCGGACTTCATCAGGTGCGCGGCGGCGGAGTCGGCGATCAGCTGGGCGGGGATGCCCTCGCGCACCAGTTCCCACATGGTCAGCCGCGCCCCCTGTTGCCACGGGCGCGTCTCGCCCGCATAGACGCGGACGATCCGGTTCGCGGCGACGCCGGCGCGGATCACCCCGAGCGCAGTGCCATAACCCGCAGTGGCCAGCGAACCGGTGTTGCAATGAGTCAGCACGCCCGACCCCGACGCGATCAGTGCCGAACCCAACTCGCCCATGCGGCGATTGGCGGCCAAGTCCTCGTCCTGGATGGCCTGCGCCTCGCGCAACAGCGCGGCGGCATCGGCACCTGCGGCGATGCGCCTGTTCATCCGGTTCAACGCCCACATCAGGTTCACTGCAGTGGGCCGCGCCGCCCGCAGCCTCGCCGACACCGGTTCCAGCGGTACACCCTGTTGCGCCGCCATCGCCACGCCCCAGGCCGCAGCGATGCCGATGGCCGGCGCGCCACGCACGGCGAGGTCGCGGATGGCCTGGGTGACCTGGGCCGCATCGCGACAGTCGATCCAGCGTTCCTCACCAGGCAGCAGGCGTTGGTCGAGCAGGCGCAGGTGGTCACCTCGCCATTGCACGGCGCGGATGGAGTCCCGGGATTCGGCAGTGTTGGTCATGCCGCGATTATCGCCTGTCGTGCGTGAATCACGCACGACAGGCGAGCCCATGCCGACGGCCCATCAATCGCGCCGGAACAGCCATTGATGGATCGCCGGCGGCACCTCGCGCTGCGCGCGACCGGACACGTAGATGCCGATGTGGCCGCCCTTGAACGCGAGCTGGGTGTAGTCGGTGGTGCCGACGTGCTTGCCCAGCGCGCGCGAGGCGTCTGGCGGCACCAGGTGGTCCTGCTCGGCGAAGATGTTCAGCACCGGCTGGGTGATCATGCCGAGATCCACCGTCTTGCCGCCGATCTCCAGCGTGCCCTTGATCAGCTTGTTGCCCTGGTAGAAATCCTTGATGAACTGGCGAAATGCCTCGCCGGCCTGGTCGGGCGAATCGAAGATCCAGCGCTCCATGCGCAGGAAGTTCTCCAGCTCGGCCGGGTTGTCGAGAATGTCGACCATGCCGATGTACTTCTGCTGGTTCAGCCGCAACGGTTTCAGCGTGAGGTAGACGTAGTTCATCAAGCCGGCGGGGATGTTGCCCATGGTGTCGACGAACAGGTCGACGTCCAGGTCGCGGCACCAATGCGACAGCATGTTGTCCGGCGTGTGGAAGTCCACCGGGGTGACCATGGTGATCAGGTTCTTCACCTTGTCCGGGTGCAGCGCGGTGTAGCACAGCGAAAACGCGCCACCCTGGCAGATGCCGAGCAGGTTGATCGCATCCAGACCGTGGCGCGCACGCACGGCATCGACGCAGCGATCGAGATAACCGTCGATGTAGTCGTCCAGAGTCAGCCAGCGATCGGCGCCGTCGGGATAGCCCCAGTCGATCAGGTAGACGTCCTCGCCCTGCTCCAGCAGGTTGCGCACCATCGAGCGATCGGCCTGCAGGTCGGTCATCCACACCGTGTTGACCAGCGCGTAGACGATCAGCAGCGGCGTCTTCGCCGTCGCCTTGCCGTGGCCGGTGAAATGCCACACCTTCAGCTTGTCTTCGCTGTAGACCAGTTCGCGCGGGGTGTTGGCGTACTCGGGCTCGCGCATGTTGCGCAGGTTGGCCATGCCGGCGGCCAGCTTGCGCTGGAAGGTGGCGATGTCGGCCAGTGCCTGGGCCGGATCGATGTGCATGGGCGTTTGCATGACGGCTCTCCCTACTTGCGCTTGCGCGGAGTGGCGCTGGATTTGGACGTGGCCACCGATTTGCGCGTGACTTTCGGTGTTTTCCTCGCCACCGCCCCCTTCGGTTCGGGCGCAGCCGCCCGGGCGCCGGCCAACTGACGCTTCAGCGCCGCCAGCTCCCGACGCAGGGCCATGATTTCGTCTGCGTGATCGGTGGATGGGCCGCTCTGGCTGGCACGAAACTCGCGGCGCAAGCCCTGCAATCGCTCGCCGAGACTGGATACCTCGCTGCGTGTGGGCATGCCGAGTTGCTGGCAGATCTGCTCGGTCTGCTGCTGCTGCAGCTGGCGCGCGCGCATCTGGGTGTTGACCATTTCGCCGTAGACCTCGCGGAACTCGTCGGACAACGCGATCTCGGCATAGGCTTCTTCGGAGGCATCCACCCACAGGTCGTACAGGGCTTTCAGCGAATCGATCTGGCGACCGGGTTCGGCCAGCTTGCCCTGCAAGCGCAGCATGCCCTGCGTATTGGCACGCTGGATCAACTCCTGGTAACGCGCCGAGGCCTGCACCGACTCCAGCCACGCCGCGGCAAGGGCCTGCTGCTGCATTTGCTGCTCCCGGTTCAGACCGAACGCCGGCGTCGGCCCGTGCGTACCCGGAAGATCACCAAAACCGCTGTGCCGCGCAGCCTGCATCCACGATTGCCATTGCCGCATGAAACCCTCTGCACCGGCGCTGTCGATGCCGCCGAACGCCTGCGCGAATGGCTGGCTGGCGCCACCGAACATCTGCTGCAGTTGCTGACGCCAGTCCGGAGCCGGCTGTGCCGCGCCACCGCTGGCGGCGGCCTGCATCCAGTCGAAATATCCCTTCAACCCGGCCAGCGTGCGCTCCAAGGTGTCGTTGCCGGCCGCGGGAGCCGGTGGCGGTGCAAACGGATTCGCCGCGGGCGGTTGCTGGAACTGGCGTGCCCAGGTATCCCACGACCGCTGCGCCAACGTCTGATAGTCCTTGATGAAATCGTTCGCCGGATCGGCCATCGGTGCATCCTCGTGCAAGATGCATTCATCCTAGCAAAACCGTGTTGCGCAAAATCATCGGCCCCGAAACGCGCAAGGCCCGGCGTGGGCCGGGCCTTGCGCAAGCATCTCGCCTGCAGGTTCAGACGCTGGCGCGCTCTTCCTCGGTCACCGCCTTCATCGACAGGCGGATGCGGCCCTGCTTGTCGACTTCCAGCACCTTGACCTTGACGATGTCGCCTTCCTTGAGCTTGTCGGAGACC
>CALCWL010000304.1 GCA_937906285.1 uncultured Rhodanobacter sp.
GGATCTACGGCATGGACCAGGACGTGGGCACGCTGGAGCAGGGCAAGCTGGCCGATGTGGTGGTATGGAGCGGCGACCCGCTGGAACTCTCCAGCTTCGCCGACCAGGTCTTCATCGCCGGCCGCAAGATCCCCATGGTCAGCCGGCAGACCATGCTGCGCGACCGCTACATGCAGGCGATGCGGGAGCAGCACGCCTTGCCGCCGGGTTACATCATGCCGACGGCGCCGTAGGCATGTGCCGCGGGCTCCGTCGCCTGCAGGCGACGGAGCCGGTCGTCCCGGGACAGGCACTGCCCACCGGCTCTTCCCCATATCGCCATGCGCGTGGCGAGTGCATCTGCCGCTGCTCCGACAGCCTGGTTGGCGGTGCTTTTCCAGTCGCCGGTGGCATGGGTCGACTCCTTCGACATGCCGTGCTCCAGGCTACTCGACCGCCGCAGTCGCCTTGGCGTCCGTCACTTCATCCACCGTCCACAGCTTCGCCTCCACCTTGCCTCCCAGCATCTGCTGGCGCACCAGCGGAATCGGCGGGCCGCCGTAGCTGAGGAACTGGTCGTGGAAGGCCTTCAGCGCATTCGGGCCGGGGTGCGCCGCGATCCAGTCCTGGCGCAGCTGCATGATCATCAGCTTGCCCATGGTGTAGTTGAGATAGGCCGGGTCGTAGGTGCCGCGGGCGGCCTGCTGGCGGGCGTTGCCGGGGTCCTGGAAGGCCTTGTCGCGGAACATCTGCTCCGATTGCTCGATGCTCATGCCGCCGGTGTGCAGGCCGATCGCGGACAGATAACGCACGTCGCGCAGCAGGGCATTGGTGAGCTGGCCGATGTGGACTTCCGGCGTGGCACCGTCGAGGCCGGAGTCGAACATCATTTCCTCGGTGTAGTGCGCCCAGCCTTCGGCAAAGGCATAGCCGACGAACAGCTGGCCGAATTTCCAGTGCGCCCGGTTGGCATGCAGGAACTGCAGGAAATGACCCGGCCAGACTTCATGCGCGGAGACGAACAGCAGTGCAGCCTTGCCCGGGACGTAGGCGAGCTGGTCGGCCTTGCTCCAGCTCGGATCGGGCGGCGCGATGTAGTAGACCGACGGCAGGTTCTTCTCGTACGGGCCGGGAATCTCGATGTAGGCGAAGTTCCAGCGGTTGAACGGCGGCGCCTCCTCGACCTTGGCCTGCTCGGTGCCGGGGATGCTCACCAGGTTCTTGTCGACGATGAACTGGCGCAGGCTGGCGAGTTGCTTGCGGGCGCCTTCGACCGCGCCGCCGACGGGTTTGTCGGCGGCTTCCTTAGCCACGCATTCCTTGAGCGACTTGCCCGGCGCGAACGTGTCGCACGCGCTTTTGAGCGCGGCCAGGTTGCGGGCGAGGTCGGATTCGCCGATCGCCTTGAGCCGGTCCAGCGGCAGGTCGACCAACTCGGTGGCATGCAGCATTTTGGTGAACTTCTCCGCGCCCAGCGCGAAATCCTGCGTCGCGTGCGGCCGCTGTGCCTTGAGCCAGTCGGCCAGGTCCTGCGAAGCCTTGATCGCCGCCGCGTTGCTGGCCTTGAAGCGCGCCTGCAGGGCGTCGTCCTTCACGGCGGCGAAGATGCCGGGCACGTCGGTCTTGAAGAAGCTGGCATAGCCGGCGAAGGAATTGACGCCCACGTCGATATACGACGCCGGCAGCGGCAGCTTGAGGTTGGCCTTGATCTGCGCCAACGCCCCGGGCAGTGCCTCCTGGTAGCTGACGAAGGCCGCCATGCGCTGGGCCAGCGGCGCGTAGGGCCGGGTCAGGTACATGCTCGGCGAGAGGATGCCGGTGTAGAAGGTGGGGTTCTTGTACGGTGCGCCGGAATCCTCCAGCCAGAACAGCTGGCCGTCGATCACCGCCAGCACGTAGTCGCGCCGGAACCGGTCCTGCGCATCGAGCTGGTCGTCGGTAAATGCCGCGAAGGTATTTCGTTGCGCGTGCAGCCAGTCGGCGCTGGCCTTCAGGCCTGCGGCGCTGAAGTCGGGCAGCTTGCCATCGAATTCGTGCTTGCCGGCGTTGGCTGCAAACACCGGGTAGCGCTGGAAATAGCCGTCCAGAAACGCATCGACGCTCGGCGCCAGCACCGCCTTCTTGCTGGTGCCGGCGGTCGAGGTTGCCGAGGCGGCGGCCGGCGGCGTGGCCTGGTCCGGCGGAGGACTGCCGGCGGAACAGCCGGCAAGAAAAGCGGCGGCAACGACGGCAGACAGCGTGAGTGCGCGCAACGGATGCATGATCGACTTCCCCGGTGTGGTCGCGAACGCCGAGCCTAAGGCGTTCGGCCGGTCCGGTGCAATCGGACGTGCGATCTGCCGTGCTGCGCGGAACGATCAGATGGCTTGCGCCAGATCCTCGGCCAAGCCGGTGTAGCTGGCTGGGGTCAGCTGCAGCAGGCGCTGCTTCGCCTCCGCCGGCAGGTCGAGCCCGGCGATGAACTCGCGCATCGACTCCCGGGTGATGCCATGGCCGCGGGTCAGCGCCTTGAGCTGTTCGTATGGCTGGGGCAGGCCATAGCGGCGCATTACGGTCTGCACGGCTTCGGCCAGCACTTCCCAGCTGGCGTCGAGGTCGGCGGCGATGCGCTCGGCGTTGACGTTGAGTTTGCCCAGACCCTTCTTCAGCGACTCCAGCGCAACCAGCGTGTGGCCGAACGCGGTGCCGAGCGCACGCAGCACGGTGGAGTCGGTGAGGTCGCGCTGCCAGCGGCTGATCGGCAGCTTCT
>CALCWL010000305.1 GCA_937906285.1 uncultured Rhodanobacter sp.
CAGGTGCTGATCGACGGCGTGGTGACCCGCACCGAAGTGGTGCCCGGCGCGGACCAGCGCCACACCACCTTGCAGGTCACCGGCGACGACCTTACCGCGGTGATGACCAAGCTGGAATTCTCCGGCCTGCCCGGCCTGCCGTATCCGGCAATGCCGGCCGAGGCGATCGTGGCGCTGCTGCTGGCGAAATACGCCTTCCTCGGCATCGTGCCGCTGGTGATCCCCAGCATCGCGATCGACGTGCCGATCCCGACCAACCGCATTCCGTCCCAGCAGGGTAGCGACCTGGACTACATCCGCCTGCTGGCCGAGCGGGTCGGCTACGTGTTCTACCTCGAGCCCGGCCCGCTGCCCGGCATGAGCACCGCGTACTGGGGGCCGAAGATCAAGGTGGGCGTGCCGCAGCCGGCGCTGAACGCGGACATGGACGCGGCCAGCAACGTCGACGAGCTCAGCTTCAGCTACGACGGCAACGCGCGGCAGCCGCCGGTGGTCTACGTGCAGAACGAGCAGACCAAGGTGCCGCTGCCGCTGGCGATTCCCGACATCGGGCCGCTGAATCCACCGCTGGGCCTGATCGATCCGCCACCGCAGCAGTTCCGCCCGCTGCCCGAGACCGCGAAGTATTCGCCGCAGCGCGCGCTGCTGCTGGGCATAGCCGAAGCGGCGAAATCCGCCGACACCGTCACCGGCCGCGGCAGCCTCGACGTGGTGCGCTACGGCCGCGTACTGAAGCCGCGCCAGCTGGTCGGCGTGCGCGGCGTCGGCCCTGCGTTCGACGGCCTGCACTACGTCAGCCAGGTGCGCCACACGATCAAGCGCGGCGAGTACCGGCAGAGCTTCCAGCTGTCGCGCAAGGGGCTGCTTTCCACCGTGCCGCTGGTGCCGCCATGAGCAAGTTCTTCGGCAAGTACCGCGGCACCGTGGTGCAGAACGTGGACCCGGAACAGCGTGGGCGCATCCAGGTGATGGTGCCGGACGTGTCCGGGCTGATCCCGTCGAGCTGGGCGATGCCGTGCGTGCCGATCGCCGGCAAGCAGAGCGGCGTCTACGCGGTGCCGCAGATCGGCGCCGGCGTATGGATCGAGTTCGAGCAGGGCGATCCGGATTATCCGGTCTGGGTCGGCGGTTTCTGGGGCAGCGCGGCGGAGGTGCCGGCGCTGGCGCTGGCCGGCAATCCGGCCAGTCCCAGCGTGGTGCTGCAGTCGGGGCTGCAGAACGCCATCGCGATCAGCGACGCGCCGGGGCCGGCCGGCGGCATCCTGCTGAAGAGCGTCACCGGCGCGATGATCATGGTCAACGAGGTCGGCATCACGATCTCCAACGGCCAGGGCGCCACCATCGTGCTCGCGGGGCCGACGGTGACGGTGAACAACGGCGCGCTGGTGGTCACCTAGGGGGCATGCGATGCCGGGCTTCCTCATCCATGTCGGCGCCAGCGTGCTTTGCTCGCACGGCGGCCAGGCGCAGGCCACCGCCCCCAATCCGCGCGTCAGCGTGAGCGGCCAGCCGACGGTGACCATCGCCGCGCCGTGGCTGGTCGCCGGCTGCACGCTGCCGCCGCCCACGGCGGCGAACGGGCCCTGCATCAGCGCGCAGTTCGTCACTGCCGCTACCCGGTTGACGTCGAACGGCCAACCGCTGCTGCTCATCGACAGCCAGGCGATCTGCGCGCCGACCGGCACGCCGCTGCTGATCGTCGCCAGCCAGACGCGCGTCACCGCGATGTGAGGACGCCCATGAACATCGACTATCCGTTCCACTTCGATCCGCGCGGGCGCACCGCCGAGGCCGGCGACGACGACCATGTGCGCGACATGATCGAGCAGTTGCTGTTCACCAGCCCCGGCGAGCGGGTGAACCGGCCCGACTTCGGCAGCGGCCTGCTGCAGCTGGTGTTCGCGCCGAACAGCCCGGAGCTGGCCGCCGCGCTGCAGTTCACCTTGCAGGCGGCATTGCAGCGCTGGCTGGGCGACGTGATCGACGTGGGCAAGCTCGAAGTCAGCAGCGAGGATGCCACCCTGCGCGTCGACCTCAGCTATACCGTGCGCGCCAGCGGCGACACGCGCAGCGACAGCTTCGTGCGGAGCCTGCCATGAACCGCGCGAACGTCCATGCGAGCCTCGGCACGATCGGCTGCGCGCCGCTGCCGGCCTGCAGCGTGCCGGCGCGGCGCGACAAGTTGCGGCTGGCCGGCACGCTCAACGGCATCGACTACGTCGAGGTCGGCGACGACGGCGTGAGCCTGTGCGTGCACCTGTTCGGCGAGATTCCGCAAGGCCTCGGCGTGGCCAACGTGCGCATCAGCGGCGGCGAGCGCATCACCGGCCTGCGCGTGCTCGGCGTGAACCCCGAGCTGGAACCGGACATGCACGATGACGCCTGCCTGCGCATCGTGCTCGACCGCGAAGGCGACCACACCGCGTACTGCCTGTGCCTGGTGGACGCGGCCTCCGGCAACGACCCGGCGAGCTGGCAGGCCTATCCCGGCTTCGATCCGCGCTACGCCTGCGCCACGCTGCACTTCCGCCTCGACTGCGCGAAGACGCTGGACTGCGCCGACGAGGCGCCGTGCGTGTCGCCACCGTCGTCCGCGCCGGAGATCAACTACCTGGCGAAGGACTATGCCAGCTTCCGCCAGCTGTTCCTCGACCGCCTCGCGCTGGGCATGCCGGCATGGCAGGAGCGCCACGTGCCGGACCTCGGCATCGCACTGGTGGAGACGCTGGCGTACACCGCCGACCAGCTCAGCTACTACCAGGACGCGGTCGCCACCGAGGCCTACCTGGGCACCGCGCGCAAGCGCATCTCGGTGCGCCGGCATGCGCGGCTGGTCGATTACCGCATGCACGAAGGCTGCAATGCGCGCGCCTTCGTCACGCTGGCGTGCAGCAACGACCTGAGTCTGGAACTGGACAACCTGCTGTTGCTGGTGCCGCCGCCGGGGCCGGCGCAGCCGCCGCCGGGCATCATCGACGCGGCCCAGCTCGCGGCGGCGCGGGCGGCGGGCGCGCTGATCTACGAGCCGATGCCGCTGGATGGCATGACTCGCTTCGACGTGGTCGCCGCGCACAGCGCGATCCGCCTGCACAGCTGGGGCGACGAGCTGTGCTGCCTGCCGCGCGGCAGCACACGGGCGACCCTGGTCGACACGCCGCCGCCGGCGCCGGAGGCGCCCGCCGTGCTGTTGGCGGCAACGGATACCGCAAGCGCGCCGGCGCGCGCGCTGAAACTGGCTGTCGGCGACCTGCTGATCTTCGAGGAAGTGCTGGGCCCGCAGACCGGCAATCCGGCCGATGCCGATCCCGCACATCGCTATGCGGTTCGCCTCACGGCCGTCCAGACGTCCGTCGATCCGCTGGACGGCACCTTGCTGCTGGAGGTGGCGTGGGATGCCTGCGACGCGCTGCCGTTCGACCTGTGCCTGTCGGTGCGCACGCCCTCGCCCGACTGCGCGTGGCTGCACGACGTCAGCCTCGCGCGCGGCAACGTGCTGCTGGTCGACCACGGCGAGCACGTGCGCGGGCAATGCACGTCCAGCGCCATCTGCACGCCGAGCGGTGAAGATGGCGACTACCCCGGGCTCGCCGCCACGCTCGCCGCAATGCCGGACGCCTGCGACCGCTGCGGCACGCTGGCCGAGGATTGCTGGCTGGTGCCAGGCGACACGCAGTATGGCTGCTGCCGTTGCGATGGCGCGGTGGCGGACGTGCGCCGTCCGCCATCCGATACTGGCCACGTGCTGCCGGATGCGCCGCTGACCTGGGCCGAGCCGCTGCCGCCGCGCGCACCAGCCTGCAAGCTGCTGGCGCGCGACCCGCGCCTCGCGCTGCCGCAGCTCGCCGTACACGGCGGCGCGCTGGCCGACGTGCTTGTGGCCGGCACGCCCGACCCGCGCTGGCGCTGGCAGCCGTGCTACGACCTGCTGGAAAGCGGCCCGGACGATCGCCACTTCGTGGTCGAGATTGACGACGACGGCGCCGCGCACCTGCGCTTCGGCGACGGCGTGCTCGGCGCGCAGCCGCTGGCCGGCGACTTCTTCCGCGCCGCCTCGCGCATCGGCAATGGCCCGGCCGGCAACGTCGGGCGCGACAGCATCGTGTGGCTGGCGCTGAAATCGGGCGTGCTGTCCGCCGACCTGGTGCCGCGCAATCCGCTGCCGGCCAGCGGCGGCACCGTGCCGGAAAGCCTGGCCGAGGTGAAGCTGCATGCGCCCGGCGCGTTCCGCGCGAAGCCGCTGCGTGCGGTCGTCGCCGACGACTACGCGAGCTTCGCCGCGCGCGCGCCGCAGCTGCAGGGCGCCGCCGCCGCGCTGGAATGGAGCGGCAGCTGGTACGCCGCCGACGTGGCGGTCGATCCACTGGGCCGCGAAGACCTGGCGGGGGGCTTGGCGCGGCGCATCCGCGCACAACTGGAGCGCTACCGCCGCATCGGTCACGACGTCGAGGTGCATGCCGCCGGCTACGTGCCGCT
Organism: uncultured Rhodanobacter sp.; assembly: GCA_937906285.1. Taxonomy (GTDB): domain Bacteria; phylum Pseudomonadota; class Gammaproteobacteria; order Xanthomonadales; family Rhodanobacteraceae; genus Rhodanobacter. The sequence continues at coordinate 4,474 of CALCWL010000305.1, forward strand.
GCGCATCGCGCTGAACGTCTGCGTGCGGCCGGACTTCCTCGTCGCCCACGTCGAGGCCGCGCTGCGCGACCGCTTCAGTTCGGGCCTGCGCCGCGACGGCACGCCGGGCTTCTTCCATCCGGACCGGCTGAAGCTGGGTGCGCCGGTGTTCGTCAGCGCGCTGCTGGCCGAGGCGCAGGCGATCACCGGCGTGGCCCACGTCGAAGTGTCGTGCCTGGCGCGCGCCGACGACCCGGCCGACGGCGTGCCCGCCGACGGCGTGCTGCACCTGGCCGCGCGCGACATCGCGCGCGTCGACAACGATCCGGACCATCCCGATCACGGCAGCATCCGCTTCACGCTGGGAGGTGGCCGATGAGCTGTTGCAGCGCCTGTGGCAAACATGCCTGCGCCTGCGGTTGCGGCGCGATCGCCGGCACGCCGTTGCCGCTGGCCAACCGGCCGGGACTGGACGCACTGGCTTACCGCGTCGGCCGCTACGCCGATTTCCGCGCCACCATGCAGGCCGGTCTCAGCGACGCGACGTTGCCGGCACTGGCCGGGTTGCGCACGCGCGAGACGGACGACCCGGCGATGGCCCTGCTCGACGCCTGGGCGGTAGGCGCCGACGTGCTGAGCTTCTACACCGAGCGCATTGCCAACGAGGCCTACCTGCGCACCGCCACCGAGCGTCGTTCGGTGCTGGAACTGGCGCGGCTGGTCGACTACCGGCTGCGTCCCGGCGTGGCCGCCAGCGTGTACCTCGCCTATACGGTGGAGAAGGATTCGCCGCCGGTGACGATTCCTGTCGGCGCGCGCGCGCAGTCGGTGCCCGCGCCCGGCGAACAGATGCAGACCTTCGAGACCGCCGAACCGCTGGAGGCGCGTTACGAGTGGAACGCGCTCAGGCCGCGGCTGACGCGGCCGCAGGACATCACGCTGGACAACGTGGCCACACTGGACGCGCTGTGGGTGGCCAGCACGGCCACCGGCCTGAAGCCGAACGATCGGCTGCTGTTCCTGTTCGGCGAGCTTCCCGCCGGCGTGCCGGTGGTTCGTCAGGTGCAGTCGATCGAAGTACAGCAGCAGAGCGGGCGCAGCAGGCTGCTGCTGCAGCCGTTCGGCGCATTGCAGGGGCAGATCGTGGCGGCGGCGAAAGTGGCGGTCGCCGCGTTGTCCGGCGGAACGTCATTGCGTGACAGGATCGAAAGGCTCTACCGCGGCCTGCTGCTCGGCGGCGGTGATGTCGGCAGCGCCAACAGGCTGCTGGGAAGCTTCGGCCTGGAGGTGGGGACCCTTGCCGGAGGCCCGGCGGCGGCACAGGCATTCTTGCTGGCGGTGGTGAAGGCTTTTGGCGGCGACGGTGCCGTCAGCCCGTCGCCGGCAGGCGGTTTCGGTGCGCTGTTCGGCGCGTTGACGCGGCAAGCCACGCTGCAGCCAGCCAACAGCTTGCGCCTGCAACGAAGCGTCGCCGCGGCCTTGGGCAAAGCCAGCGATGCGCGACCGCAGCTGCTGCTGAAATTCGCGCCGCAGCTGCACGACACCTTCTACCGCGCGTGGGCCAGCGTGCCGCAGGGCGAGCCTTCGCCGGCCCTGAACGGCGTGTACGCGCTGCGCCTGGCCTCGCCGTTGTTCGGCTACAACGCGCCGCGCATCATGGGGCTGGGACTGAATGACGACCCCGCCACCAAGGGCACCGTGCCCTACGTCTCCAAACCCGACGGCGACTGGGATGCCATCGCGGACGGCGGCGAGGAGGACGACCTCGTGCAGCTCGACAACGCCTACGACGGCGTGCAGGCGGGCAGCTTCCTGCTGATCCAGTCGGGGCGCTACGGGCCGCCGGTCGTCGCGCAGGCTAGGCGCGTACAGGTGCATCCGCGCAGTGCCTACGGCATCAGCGGCAAGACCACCGGGATCGAATTGGTCAAGCCGGATGCGGACACGTCCGTGTGGCAGGCGCCGAGCATGTCGACCCTGCGTACCACGCAGGTCCACGCACAAAGCGAATCGTTGCCGCTGGCCGAGCTGGTGATCGGCGACGAGGTCGGCGCGCTCGCCGCCGACGGCAGCCCGCGCAGCACCGGCGACAGCGCCACCCGGCTCACTCTCGATGGCGCGGTGGATGGCCTCAAGGCCGGCCGCTGGGTGATCGTGGAAGGCCGGCGCAGCGACGTGCCGGGCACCGACGCGGTGAGCGCCGCCGAGCTGGTGATGCTGTCCGCGGTGGAGCAGGGCGTGGACGCGAACCTGCCCGGCGACACCGTGCACAGCACCCTGGTGTTCGCCAACGCGGGGCTGGCCTATCGCTACGTGCGTGACAGCGTGACGGTGCGCGCCAACGTGGTGCGCGCCACCCACGGCGAGAGCCGCCGCGAGGTGCTGGGCAGCGGCAGCGGCGCGGCGTCGATGCAGGCCTTCGTGCTGAAGCAGCCGCCGCTGACCTGGGTGTCGGCGGCCACGGTGGATGGCGTGCAGAGCACGCTCACGCTGCGCGTCAACGACCTGCAATGGCACGAGACGCGCAATCTCGCCTTCGTCGGCGCGGCCGACCGCCGCTTCGTCACTGCCACCGACGACGACGGCAAGACCACCGTGCAGTTCGGCGACGGCGTGCACGGCGCGCGCCTGCCCACCGGCATTGAGAACGTCGTCGCCACGTACCGCAACGGCATCGGCGCGCCGGGCAACGTGCGCGCGGGACAGGTCAGCCTGCTGGCGACGCGGCCGCTGGGCGTCAAGGAAGTAGTCAACCCGCTGCGCGCCTCCGGCGGGGCCGACGCGGAGACGCGCGACCAGGCGCGCCGCAACGTGCCGCTGGCGGTACTGGCGCTGGACCGGCTGGTCTCGGTGGCGGACTACGCCGACTTCGCGCGCAGCTTCGGCGGCGTCGGCAAGGCGGCGGCGGTCAAGCTGGGCGGCCTGGTGCAGGTGACCATTGCCGGCGCCGCCGATGCGCCGATCGATGCCACCTCCGACCTCTACCGCAACCTGCTGCTGGCGCTGCGGCGCTACGGCGATCCGTCGCTGCCGGTGCGGCTGGACGTGCGCGAACTGCTGGCGCTGACCGTGAGCGCGAAGGTGGGGCTGCTGCCGGATTTCGCCTGGGAGTCGGTCGAGCCGACCGTGCGCGCGGCGCTGCTCGACGTGTTCGGCTTCGAGCGGCGCGCGCTGGCGCAGAGCGTGTACCTCAGCGAACTGGTCGCCTGCATGCAGGCCGTGCGCGGCGTGGCCTGGGTGGACGTGGACGCATTCGGCAGCCTCGACGAGGCCACCTTGCTGGCCGGCTTCGGTGTGGGCGGCGACAAGCAGAATGATGGCGCCGTGTTGATGAGCCGTGCCACTGCCGCGGGCGTGGCGGCGGTGCCGCCGCGCGTGCCGGTGCGGCCGGCCCGCTATGACGAGCACGGCATGCTGCGTCCGGCGCAGCTCGCCTATCTGCCGCCGAACGTTCCCGACACCTTGCTGCTGCAGGAGGCGACGCCATGACTGCGCGTCCCGATCGCCTGTACGACCTGCTGCCGGTGGTCTACCGCATGCGCGATGCGGAGCAGGGCTATCCGCTGCGCGATCTCCTGCGCGTGCTGGCGCGCCAGGCCGACGTGCTGGAGCAGGACATCGCGCGGCTGTACGACAACGCATTCATTGAAACCTGCGACGATTGGGTGGTGCCGTACCTCGGCGACCTGCTCGGTTATACGTTGCTGCCGGAGTCGGCCACGCTGGGCGCGGACGGCTGTCGCGACGCCGGCCTCGGCCGCGTGCTGGCGCCGCGCGCCGACGTGGCCAACACCATCGACGCGCGGCGGCGCAAGGGCACGCTGTCGCTGCTGGAGGACCTGTCCCGCGACGCCGCCGGCTGGCCGGCGCGCGCGGTGGAGTTCTACCGCTGGCTCGGCTGGATGCAGCATCTGGATCACCAACACCCGCGCCGCGGCGGCACCGCCGACCTGCGCGATCCGGGCCGACTGCAACGCATCGGCTGGGCCGACGGCGCGTTCGACCCGTTTGCGCACAGCGTGGACGTGCGGCGCCTGGGCAGCGCGCAGCGGCGCGGCCGCCACCACGTCCCCGCGGTGGGCGTGTTCGCCTGCCGCCTGCGCAGCTATCCGGTGACGTGCACGCCGGCGTACTGCATCGAGGAACGCGGGCCGCAGTGTTTCAGCTTCAGCGTGCTGGGCAATGACACGCCGCTGTTCCAGCGTCCGGTCGCGGAAACCGAACCCACCCACATCGCCGACGAGCGCAACCTGCCATTGCCGCTGCGCCGCTGGCGTTTCGCCGAGCGCGGCCCGCTGGCCGATTACGCCAGTGTGGCGGACGAGTTCTATGGCGACGGCCGCAGCGTGCAGTTGTGGGCGCCGGACTGGCCGGCGAAAGGCCAGGGCCTGCCGGTGCCGCGCGAGGCACTGATTCCGGCCGACCTGTCCGGCTGGCGCGGGCAGGTGAAGCGCGGGCGCGTGGCGGTCGACCCCGAGCGCGGCCGGCTGCTGTTTCCTGCCAACCAGCGGCCGAAGCGCGGCGTATGGGTGAGCTACCAGTACGGCTTCGCTGGCGATCTCGGCGGCGGCGAATACGCGCGGGTCACGCCGGAGCTGGAAGGCGCCACGCGCTACGTGGTGCACGCCGCGCGGCCGGATCGCGCGGCGAACGTCGGCTGGCCGGTTGGCCACTTCAGCAGCATCGCCGACGCGCTGGCGGCGTGGGCGCAGGCCAAGGCGGCCACGCCGGCGCTGCGCGCGGTGGTGATCGAGCTGGCGGAGAGCGGCGTGTACGAAGGCAGCGTCGAACTGCAGCTCGACGCTGGCGAGGCGATCCAGCTGCGTGCGGCCGAACGCACGCGACCGGTGCTGCGCCTGCTCGACGTGCGCGCCAGCCAGCCGGACGCGCTCGGCATCGGCGGTCGCGCCGGCAGCCGCGTGCTGCTGGACGGCTTGCTGATCGTGGGCCGCGGCATCGAGGTGCACGGGCCGGACGACGAGGCCGCCGCGGACGGCGATTTGTGCGAGCTGCTGATCCGCCACTGCACCCTGGTGCCGGGCTGGGCGCTGCAATGCGACTGCGACCCGAAGCGTCCCGGCGAGCCCAGCATCACCCTCGACGGCACCCGTGCCGCGCTGCGCGTCGAGCACAGCATCCTCGGCGCCATCGCGGTGATCAGCCCGGAGCATCGCGGCGAGCCGCTGGCGCTGGAGCTGTGCGACAGCATCCTCGACGCCACCGCCGCCGAGCGCGTGGCGCTGGGCGCGCCGGACGAGGCGGTGGCCTACGTCGAGGCCAGCTTCCGCCGCTGCACGGTGATCGGCGCGGTGCAGGCGCACGGCATCGCGCTGGCCGAGGATTCGATCTTCGCCAGCCCGCTGCGCGTGCTGCGCCGGCAGCAGGGTTGCATGCGCTTCTGCTACGTGGCCGACGGCTCGCGCACGCCGCCGCGCTTCCACTGCCAGCCGGATCTGGCGCTGGCCGCGGTCGATGCCACGCGACGCGCACACGAAACGCTGCGCGTGGTGCCGCTGTTCCGCAGCCGACGTTACGGCTCGCCCAACTATCTGCGCCTGGCCGACGACTGCTGTGATGAAATCAGCCGCGGCGCCTCCGACCGTTCGGTAATGGGCGTGTGGCACGACCTGTACGAACCGCAGCGCGAGGCGAACCTCGCGGCGCGGCTGGCCGAATACGTTCCGGCGGGCACGGACGCCGGCATCCTCTTTGCGAGTTAGGAGATCGACCATGAAAGGCGACTTCGCACGCGTCAGCTTCGATCCGGCCCTGCATTACAGCCAGGTGTTCCAGCAGCAGGGCCGCGTGCTGCTGGAGGCGGACTGGAACGAACAGGGGCAGATCCAGTTGCAGCTGCTGCGCACCCTGGTGCGTGACCTGGTCGGCCCGTGCTGGGCCGCCGGCAGCGGCTTCGCCATCACCGTCAGCACCACCAACGCCGACGGCAGCAACAAGCCGCTGCCGCTGACCGACTGGCAACTGGCGCCGGGTCACTTCTACGTCGACGGCATCCTGTGCGTGAACGAGGCCGCGTGCACGCTGGCGCAGCAGCCCAACGCGCCGACGCCCGACTACGGCGTGGCCGACGGCAAGAGCGGCTTCGAGAATCCGCCGAAGGGCTATGCGCTGTGGCTGGACGTGTGGGAGCGGCACCTGTGCGCAGTGGAGGCGCCGGGCATCGCCGACGTGGCGCTGGACGGCGTGGATACCGCCACGCGCGCGCAGGTCGTGTGGCAGCTGCGGGTGCTCGACCAGCCGCGCGCGCAGCAGCAGCTCGACGACATCACCACGGCGTTGAAGACGCGCCGGCAGGCGGCCAACAATTCCGCCGACGCCGCCACGATCAAGCAGCAGCTCGCCGAGCTGGCCACATTGCGCAAGAGCCTCGACGGCGGCGGCCAGGCCAACGCCTCGCCGTGCGAGACCGTGCGCCAGCTGCTCGATGCGCGCGCGACCTATGCGCTGCCACGGCTGCGCGCGGAGCTGGGTCCGCACGAAGCCGACGACGATCCCTGCGTGATCGCCGCCGACGCGCGCTACCGCGGCATGGAAAACCAGCTGTACCGGGTCGAGATCCACCAGGGCGGGCCGGCCGGCGCGGCCAGCTTCAAGTGGTCGCGCGAGAACGGTTCGGTGGTGTTCGCGATCACCCGCAGCGACCTCGGCGCAGTGGCGGACGACGGCAGCGCGCCGCTGACGGTGACGCTGGCCACGCTCGGCCGCGATGCCCGGCTCGGGCTGGCGGCGAACGACTGGGTCGAACTGGTCGACGACCGCTACACGCTGGGCCAGCGCGCGTACCCGCTGCTGCAGGTGCTCGCGATCGATCCGGCGAACGCCAGCGTCACCCTGAACGTGCCGAAGAACACCACGCCGTGGCCGCTGTCCGACGATCCGCGCCAGCATCCGCTGCTGCGCCGCTGGGACCAGCGCGCAGCGGTGGACGCCCAGGGCGTGCTGGCGGTGGCCGAAGGCGACGCGATCGCGCTGGAGAACGGCATCGAGATCACCTTCGAGCCCGGCGGCGTCTACGCCACCGGCGACTACTGGCTGATTCCCGCGCGCGTGGCCGGCGACGGCCAGCTCGACTGGCCGTCGGCGAACGGCACGCCCGCGGCTCTTCCGCCACGCGGCCTGCACCATTGCGCGGCACTCGGCGTCAGCGGCGACGGCAATTACGATGAATGCTGCTGCCGCTTCGCCAGCCTGTGCGAGCTGCTGCGTGCCTCGGCCAAGGCTTCGCCCGGCACGTCCATGCACAAATTGTTCGCTGCACCCGCGGCCAGTACGGCCAAGTCCGCAGCGGCGGGCAGCGTCAAGCGCAAGCGGACCCGCAAGCCGGCGAAACCCGCCAGCCCGGCCTGAACATCGTCGCATCGAAGTCTCTTTGCCCAAGCCTGTCAACGAGGAAACGGCCCATGGATCCCCTGACCGCCCCGTACTTCCCGATCATCTACGTCCGCGGCTACGCGATGACGCCGAGCGAGATCGCGGCCACCGTCGCCACGCCCTACATGGGCTTCAACCTCGGCTCGACCAAGGTGCGCCAGGCGTGGGACGGCACCGTGCTGCGGCACGTGTTCGAGTCGCCGCTGGTACGGCTGATGAAGGATTACGGCTATCGCGATACCTACTCCAACGGCGTCGAGATCAGCGGCGAGATCCCGACGCGCAGCGTGGTGATCTACCGCTATTACGACCCGGCCGACAGCGATCTCGGCAGCGGCAAGGCGCTGTCCATCGTCGAGGCGGCGCAGGGCCTGAAGGCACTCCTGCACCAGGTGCGCGACCAGGTCTGCGGCGACGATGCCGAACGCCAGCAGGCCTTCCGCGTGCACCTGGTAGCGCACTCGATGGGCGGCCTGGTGTGCCGCAGTTTCCTGCAGAACGACGCGATCAGCACGGCACAAGACCGCGCCATGGTCGACAAGGTATTCACCTACGCCACGCCGCACAACGGCATCGAGATGGCCGGCTTCAACGTGCCCGCGGTGCTGGGCCTGTGGGACATGAACAACTTCAACCGCAAGACCATGGCCGGCTACCTCGGCCTGCAGGGCACGCCGGATCGGGTGGACACGCTGGACGGCAAGTTCGACCCGCGGCGATTCTTCTGTTTCGTCGGCACCAACCAGCGCGACTACGAGGTGGCGCTCGGGCTCAGCCGCAGGCTTGCCGGCGAGATGAGCGATGGCCTGGTGCGGATCGAGAACGCCACCGTGCAGGAGGCGCCGCGCGCGTTCTCCTACCGCAGCCACAGCGGCACCTATGGCGTGGTCAATTCGGAGGACGGCTACCAGAACCTGGTGCGCTTCCTGTTCGGCGACGTGCGCGCGGACGGCACGCTGGAAGTCGACGCTCTGCCGTTGCCGGCGTCGATCCAGAAGGCCAAGGACAGCGGCAAGCAGGTGCGGGCCTCCTACTACTTCGAGGCCACCGTGGCGCCGCGCGGCGCGGCCAACTACAAGCTCACCGAGCGGCGCCGCGAGACCTTCAGCGCGGTGCTGCGCAGTTTCGACGAACTGCTGCGGCCGGAAAACCTCGGCCGCACGGCGCCGCGTTCGCCGGTGTTGTTCTCGGCCTTCCTCGACACCAGCAAGATCACCGTGGGCCGCACCATGGTGTTCAGCGTGGACCTGGCGGTGTCCACCACCGGTTACACCGTCGACAACAAGCTGTGGCTCGACCAGCACGTCGAAGGCGAATACCTGTTCCGCAACACCGTGGTGATCCGTGCCACCCAGACCGCCGAAGGTTGGAACCTGCGTTACGTGTTCGTCGACGATCGCTCCAGCGAGTCGCTGGGCACGCTGGCTGCGCGCGACGGCGAGGACTACCTGATCCCGCTGTCCTCGCCGAAAGGCTTCAAGGGGCAGCTGCGCCTGAGCGTGGCCCGCGTGGCCGTGGCGGCCGAACTGGCCGAGGCGGCGATCGGCGCGAGCCGGTGATTCGCCTCGTTGCGCGGAGGCGGGGGACACTGCTGCCTTTACACTACGCGCATGAACGATTCCGTCGCCGCCTCGCCGTGGCACCTCAGCGTCGCGCCCATGATGGACTGGACCGACCGCCACTGCCGTTACTTCCACCGGCTGCTGTCGCCGCGGGCGCGGCTGTACACCGAGATGGTGACCAGTGCGGCGCTGGTGCGCGGCAAGCAGTTGCGCCTGCTCGAGCACAGTCAGCAGGAACACCCGCTGGCGCTGCAGCTGGGCGGCAGTGATCCGCGGGAGCTGGCGCAGGCCGCGCGCTTCGGCGCCGAGGCCGGCTACGACGAGATCAACCTCAACGTGGGCTGTCCCTCCGACCGCGTGCAGTCGGGCCGCTTCGGCGCCTGCCTGATGTATGAGCCTGCGCTGGTCGCCGACTGCGTGAAGGCGATGCGGGATGCGGTCGGCATCCCGGTGACGGTGAAGTGCCGCATCGGCGTGGACGACCAGGACGACTACGCCGACCTGCAGCACTTCACCGAGCTGATGCTGGAGGCCGGCACCGAGGTACTGGTGGTGCATGCGCGCAAGGCCTGGCTCAAGGGCCTGTCGCCGAAGGAGAACCGCGAGATCCCGCCGCTCGACTACGAGCGCGTGTACCGGCTCAAGCGCGAGTTTCCCGAGCTGGTGGTGGCGATCAACGGCGGCATCACCACGGTCGAACAGGTGCGCGCGCACCTGGCCCGGCTGGACGGGGTGATGCTGGGTCGGGCGGCGTACCACGATCCGTACCTGCTGGCGCAGGTCGAGCACGCGCTGCACGGCGAACCGCTGCCCGCGCGCGAGGACGTGCTGCGGCGCATGCGGCCGTACGTCGAGGCCGAGCTGGCGCGCGGCACCGCGCTCAAGCACATCACGCGCCACCTGCTGGGGTTGTACCAGGGCGAGCCCGGCGCGCGGGCGTTTCGCCGCACGCTCAGCGAGGGCGCGCATCTGCCGGGGGCGGGTTGGGCATTGCTGGAACAGGCGATGGCGCCGTGTGCGGCGGCAGCGTGACAGGCACCACCCATCCGGTCAGCATTCAGGCCTGATCGCCTAGGCTGGGCGTTCGTTCAACGCCGGACGGGATATTCACGCATGATCAGGTACAAGAGCATGCTGCTGGCCGCATTGGTCCCGTTCGCGGGCGCGGCGGCGGCACAGACGGGCAAGCCGGCGGTGACGCTGGATCAGGCGGTGCTCCAGGTGCAGCAGGAAACCGGTGGCAAGGTGTTGTCGGCGGAATCGCGCGGTGTCGGCCGCCGGATGGAGTACCGCATCAAGGTGCTCACCCCGAACGGCCACGTGAAGGTGATGGCGATTTCCTCCGAAGCGAGCAAGAATCCGGGGTCGGCCCAGTCGACCAAGAACCCGCCCGGGCGGAATGCGGGCAGCAAGGAGAAACATTGACATGCGCATCCTGTTGGTGGAAGACGAGGCGCCGTTGCGCGAGACGCTGGCGGCCCGGCTGAAACGCGACGGCTTTGCCGTCGATGCGGCGCAGGACGGCGAGGAGGGCATCTATCTCGGCCGCGAGGTGCCGTTCGACCTGGCCATCATCGACCTGGGCCTGCCCAAGATGTCCGGCATGGACCTGGTCAAGGCGCTGCGCGAGGCGGGCCAGCGCTATCCGATCCTGATCCTCACCGCGCGCGGCAGCTGGCAGGACAAGGTCGAGGGGCTCAAGTACGGCGCCGACGACTACCTGGTCAAGCCGTTCCACGTCGAGGAACTGCTGGCGCGCATCAACGCGCTGGTGCGGCGGGCCAGCGGCTGGTCCAAGCCGATCCTGGCCTGCGGCGTGATCAAGCTCGACACCACCGCGCAGACGGTGACGGTGGAGGGCAAGCTGGTCGACCTCACCAGCTACGAGTACAAGGTGCTCGAATACCTCATGCTGCACGCGGGCGAGCTGGTCTCCAAGGCCGACCTCACCGAGCACATCTACCAGCAGGATTTCGACCGCGACTCGAACGTGCTGGAGGTCTTCATCGGCCGCCTGCGCCGCAAGCTGGATCCGGAAGGCACCCTGAAACCCATCGAGACGGTACGTGGACGCGGATACCGCTTTGCCATCCCGCGCACCGACGGCGACGACGAATGAGCCATCGCGCGCGCGCCGCCCGCTGTCGCTGGCGGCGCGCGCGGCGATTGCCACCGGGTTCGTGCTGGCCGGCTTCCTCGGCCTGGTCGGGCTGACCCTGTCGCAGGCGAACAAGGAGCGTGCGCTCAGCGCGCTGCACGACCGGCTGCAGAATTTCGCCATCGCATACATCACCAATTTCGACGTGAACCGCTACGGCCGCATCCTGCCGCCGGACACCTCGCCCGACCCGAATTTCTCGCGACCGGGTTCCGGCCTCTACGCGGTGGCGATGGGCGACAAGGACTTCCGCTGGGAATCGCCCTCCGCGATCGGCCGCGACTTCAGTTTCCTGGTGCCGCTGGAACCGGGCGCAAGCCGCTTCGTCGGCCCGATCGACACGCGCATGGGCCGCCTCTACTACTACAGCTACGGCGTGGCCTGGGACACCGAGGCGGGCAAGTCGGTGCGCTTCACCGTGATGGTGGCGCAGACCGAGGACCAGCTCGAAGGCGGCAACATGGCCTACCGGCGCGCGCTGGTGATCTGGCTGTCGGTCCTGGGCGTGATGCTGATGGTGCTCCAGCTATTGCTGCTGCGCTGGAGCCTCACCCCGCTGCGCAAGGTGGCCAGCGACATGAGCCGGGTCGAGCGCGGCGACAGCGAGCAGCTGGACAGCCAGTACCCGCTGGAGCTGACCGGCCTGACCGAGCGCATCAACGCCTTCATCACCAACGAGCGCGAACAGCGCACGCGCTACCGGCACACGCTGGCCGATCTCGCGCACAGCCTGAAGACCCCGCTGGCGGTGATCCGCTCGCAGCTGGAATCCACCACTGGCGACGTGCAGGCCGGGCGCAGCACGGCGGTGCTCGACCAGGTGCGCCGGATGGACGAACTGGTCGCCTACCAGCTGGCTCGCGCAGCCACCTCGGGCCGGCAGACTTTCGCCAGCGCGGTACCGATCGCGGGCGCCGCCGAGGATCTGGTACAGGGCCTGGAGAAGGTCTACGCAGCCAAAAACGTGCTGTGCGAGTTCGACATCGAGGACGGTGCGGCGTTCTACGGCGAGCAGGGCGACCTGCTCGAACTGCTCGGCAACCTGCTGGAGAACGCCTTCAAGTGGGCCTCCCACCGCGTGCTGCTGGAGGTCAAGGCGCAGCCCGAGCACGGGCGCAAGCGGCCGGGCCTGTACGTCAGCGTGGAAGACGACGGTCCCGGCATCGCCGAGGACAAGATCGAAAAAGTCCTGCAGCGCGGCGTACGCGGCGACGAGCGCGTGCAGGGCCACGGCATCGGGTTGTCGATCGTGCAGGACATCGTGCACGCCTACCGGGGCGAACTGGTGGTCGACTGCTCACCCGAACTGGGTGGCGCGCGCTTCAGCGTGCGGCTGGCGGCGAGCTGAGCCGCCCGTTGGGCGCGGTTACCGAGCCTCAGCGACGGCAGCCGCCAGCGAGTTCCTCGCCATCGGCGGGCGAGGGGCCGTAGAACGCCTGCAGCAACTCGGCCACGGCCGGTTCGGCATCGCGCAGCAGGGTGGGCTGGGAGTAGTGCAGCTCGCTGACCACGGCGAAATACTCGCCGGCGCTTTCGGTGGCGTAGTGGTCGATCGGCAAATGGCCGGGGTCGGCGGCGACCAGGCGGTCGTAGGCACGCTGGAACTCCCCGATCCAGCGTCGCCGGGGAATCTCGCGCAACGGCGGCACGCCGTCGGGCGGCCCGTCGAGCATGTCCAGCTTGTGCGCCATCTCGTGCACGACCACGTTGTAGCCATCCCACGGCTGTTCCAGGTCCAGCTGCACGTCGGCCAGCGACAGCACCAGCGGACCGTGCTCCCAGGCTTCGCCGATCAGGATTTCGTCGCCCTCCGTGACCACGCCGGTGTGATCGTCGTGATGGCTGCGGCGCACCTTGAATTCGCCGGGGTAGATCAGCACGTCGCGCCAGCCGCGCAGGCTGGTGGCGCCCTGCTGCAGCGCCGGCAGGCAGGCCTGCATGGCGATCAGCAATCGCCAGTAGTCGTCCAGTACCGCGCCGGCCAGCGCGTGGAAGCGCTTGCGCGCAAGGAAGATGCCGGCAAGCTGGCGCAATTGCAGTTGTCGCGCGGGATCCAGCCGGCGCGCCAGTGGACAGGCCGCCAACGCGCGCCGCCACAGCGGATCGGCGATCGGTGCAGGTTCAAAGTGTGCCCGCAGGGATGTCCACCAACGGCGCGGCATGCCGCCGAACGCTTACTGGATCGACCCAGGCAGCAGCGATTGCCAACCCAGATGTGGCCGGGGCGCAGGAGCCGGTGCCGGCGAGGCCGCGCCGGAACGGTCGTTGCTGCTGCGCGCGGTGCCGCTGGTGCTGCTGCTGCCGGGGCTGCTGTTGTCGCGGTTCATGCCCAGCATGTCGCCGGCGATGCCGTCTTCGCCATCGTGCGATGGTGCGCTGCTTGCGGTGCGGCTGCCGCTGTCCACGCTCTGGCTGTCGAGGCTGGCCGCTGCTGTCGCGCCGGCGAAGGCGAGGCACAGAATGCAAGCGATGATCCGATGGGTGGCGTGCATGGCAGCGAAACTCCCCAAGCCGCAAGCGAAGAGTCCGATCGTCGCAGAATCCGGGCGCTGCTGCCAGTGCAAGCGGGGTCCGCGCGTACCGCAGTGCAAGGTGCGGCAGGCTAGAATGGCGCGATGGTCCTTTTCTTCGCCTTTCCGCCACCTTGCGCTGCCGCTGCGGCGCGTCGGGTTCGCTGATGCAGTCGCTGCAATTGCTGGCCTTGCTGGCTTCCGGCGCGCCGCTTTCCGGCGCGGCGCTGGCCGAGCGCAGCGGGGTGACCCGGGCGGCGATCTGGAAGCAGGTCGAGGCGTTGCGCGCGCGAGGCGTGCCGGTGCAGTCCCGCGGCCGGGCCGGCTATTGCCTGCCGTGGCCGCTGCAGATGCTCGATGCGCAGCGCATCCGCGCTGCCTTGCCCGTCGATGTCGCCCGCGCGCTGGGTGCGCTGGAAGTGCACGACGAGCTCGACTCGACTTCCAGCGAACTGCTGCGGCGGCTTGCCGATGCCGCGGATCTTTCCGTGGTGCTGGCCGAATCGCAGAGTGCCGGACGCGGCCGGCGTGGGCGCGACTGGCTGTCGCCGCCGGGGCTGAATGTCTATCTCTCCTGCCTGAAACGATTCGGCTCCGGCTTCGCCGCGCTGGGCGGCCTGTCGCTGGCGATCGGCGTGATCGTGCTGCGCGCGCTGGATGAACTGGGCGTCGCCGGTGCCGGGTTGAAATGGCCGAACGATGTCCTGGCCAGCGATGGCAGCGGCAAGCTGGCGGGCATCCTGGTCGAGCTCAGCGGCGAATTCCAGGGGCCGTGTTCGGCGATCGTCGGCATCGGCCTCAACCTGCGCCTGACTCCTGCCTTGCGACGCCAGGCCGGCCAGCCGGCTGCCGACCTGGCCAGCCTGTGCGCGGGTACGCCGCCGGATCGCAACCGCGTGGCCGCGGCGCTGATCACCGCATTGGCGCAAGGCCTGGCCGAGTTCGAGCGCGAAGGCTTCCACGCCTTTGCCGCCGACTACGCGCGCCACGACCTGTTGCGCGGCCAGCCATTGCAATTGAGCGGTGCGCTCGGTACGTTCGAGGCGCTTGGCGCAGGCATCGACGCGCGTGGTGCGCTTCGGGTGCAACTGCACGACGGCAGCGAACGGCGCATCGACAGCGCCGACGTCACGGTGCGCCGCGGATGAGACTGCTGCTGGATCTGGGCAATTCCCGCCTGAAGTGGGCGCTGCAGGGGCCGGCGCCGGCATGGCTGGCGCAGGGCGTGCTGGAGTGGCGCGAGGATCTGGCCACGCTGGCGGGTGCGGCCTGGGCGGGCTTTCCGCGATCGACCCGGGTGGTCGGCGCGTCGGTGGTCGACGACGCACGCGAGCAGCGCGTCGCGGCCGTCGTGCGGCAGGCGTTCGGCAGCGCGCCCGAATGGCTGCGTACCCCGGCCAGCGCCTGCGGCGTGCGCAATGCGTATGCCGAACCTCAGCGCTTGGGCGTGGATCGCTTCCTCGCCATGGTCGCCGCCCATGCCAGTCATCGCGCACCGTGCGTGCTCGCCAGCGCCGGCACCGCGCTGGTGGTCGATGCGCTGACCGCCGATGGCCGGCACCTCGGCGGGTTGATCGCGCCGGGCGTGCAGCTAATGCAGCGCTCACTGCTGGACGCGACCGCGCAGGTGCGTCCGCAACGGCCTGGCGACATCCTGCAACTGGCCGACAACACCGCCGATGCGGTGACCTCCGGTTGCTGGCAGGCGGCCGCCGCATTGATCGAGCGCTTCCACGCGCACATGCGCCCGCGCCTGGGTGGCGAACCGACGCTGATCCTCGACGGCGGCGACGCGCCGCGGCTGGCACCGCTGCTCTCGCTGCCGGTGCAGGCCGGCCAGGACAGCGTGCTGCGTGGCCTGGCAGTGTGGGCGGATGCGCACATGGCGACGCCGGCCAGCCACTAGAATGGTCGGCCGGCGACCTTGATGGGGGTTCGATGTTCCTGCGTCTGCTGTTTGTCCTGTTGAGCGCGCTGAATATCGCGGTCGGAGCCTGGTTGCTGCTGGGCCAGCCCTACCGGCACGTCGGCGATGCCACCGATCCGGGCGTGGCGCCATTGCAACTGTTGTCCGAACTGCCCGCGGCGGAAGGCACGATCGCCATGCCCGAAGCGCCGGCCGCGGCCGTGGATGCCTCGCAAGGCTTCCGCTGCATGGCACTGGGACCGTTCGACACGCCGCAGGACCTGCGCAGCGCGCGCCTGGCGCTGGATGGGCACGTCGCGCGCATGCGCTCGCGCCAGCAACAGGCCACCCAGCCCAGCGCGTGGTGGGTCTACCTGCCCGCCGTCGCCAGCCGCGCGCAGGCGCTGCAGGAAGCCCGCCAGCTCACCGCGAAGAACATCAACGACTATTTCGTGGTCGGCTCCGGCGACCAGGCCAACACCGTGTCGCTCGGCCTGTTCCGCGACCCGGCCAATGCACGCAAGCGCCTGAACCAGGTGGTGGCCGCCGGCTTTCCGGCGCGCATGAGCGAGCGCAGCGAAAGCGTCCCCGAATACTGGCTCGATCTCGCCATCGCCGCCGCCCAACCCTTCGACTGGCGCCAGTATCTGGGCGCCAGCGACCTCGACACGCACGACATCCGCTGCTTCTGAGCGTGCGCGCCAACCCACTGCTAGAATCCCCCGCTTGCGCCGGCATAGCTCAGTTGGTAGAGCAGCTGATTTGTAATCAGCAGGTCCCGGGTTCGATTCCTGGTGCCGGCACCACCCGCCTGCATGGCTTCCGCCGCGCTACCCGCGGCGCGGCGCGCCGAATTCCCACGGCGACTGTAGGCCTGCACTGACAGACCCTGCACCAAGCCTCGACGCATCCTTGGCGAGCTGCGGTGCGCTCCTGCGCGCATCGGTCTCTTTCTCCGGCCGAGGGTTCGCCCATGAGCGTGGTCCTGACCATCAAGGAAAGCCGCCATGGCCTGTGGCGTATCTGCAGCGGCCAGGACGTCCTGTTCGATCGCCTGCGTTTTGCCCATGCGATCCGTCTGGGCCGCGGCTTGGCGCGGGAGGAACACGCCAGTTCCGGTACCGCCGCCCGGGTGGAGATGATCTGCAACGATTTCAGCATCCCGCTGGTGCAGTACGCCGAGGAACGCCACTCCTCGATGACCGCCGCGTCCTGATCCCGAAGCCGGGCGGTACGTTGCGGCGCGGCGTGCGTGCGCCGCGCAATTTGTTACGATCACGTCAACGGCTACGCAGGGGTAGCCGGGAGTGATCGACATGCAAACACCGTATGTGCAACCCGCCCTCCGGCGCGGCTTGCAGCTGTTTGCAGGGATGCTGTGGGGGAAGGCGGCCAAACCAGCCACCGCGGGCGCGACAGTGCGTCCGGCGGGTGATCTGGTGACGTGGCGGGCTGGCGCGCGATCGCGCCGCGAGGATGAACTCGAACGCAGGCGCGACGCCGCACCTTCGCCTTGACGGCGTGCTGACTCGCTTGCTGGCTCGTCGTTCCGGCGAAGTCGCCCTGTCTTCCGCAGCCGATCCGTGCTTGACGCCCACAGCGTCAAGGCACAGGCGGGGCACCGCGTGGCCGGCCTCGACACGTCCTCTGCTCCTCTCGTCTGCCCGGCGAAGGCCCAGATCGCCCGTTTGTGATGCGACGCCGCCGCGAGGGCCACGGCTTCGCCATGGCAGTGCACGGGTGGCGGTGTTCGTTGTCGCCGCGAGCCACCGCCCCGTCAGTGCGTGATCGACCGCGGGCACGCGTAATCGGCCCCCGCGGCATGATCCGTTAGACTTGCACCAAGCGCGGCAGTCATCACCGCGCATGCATTCCTGCGTCCACGACCGCGCATCCTGTTGCGCGAGGTTCCGGCAAAGCGCCATGGACGCCGCATGATCCACCGTGCCGGTGCATCGCTTCAGCGCGCGTGCCGGACTCCACCGCAGGCAAGAACTTCATGACCACACAAACCGTTTCACTGATCGGCGTTCCCACCGACATCGGCGCCGGCCATCGTGGCGCCTCGATGGGGCCAGAGGCCATGCGCGTGGCCAACCTGGCCGCCAAGCTCGAACAGCGCGGCTTGCAGGTGATCGACCGCGGCAACCTGCAGGGGCCGCTCAATCCGTGGCTGCCGCCGGTCGACGGCTATCGCCACCTGGACGAAGTGGCCGCGTGGAATACGGCCGTCTATACGGCCGTTCATCAGGAACTGCAGTCCGGCCGCCTGCCGATCATGCTCGGTGGCGACCACTGCCTGGCGATCGGCTCGATCAGCGCCGTGGCCGACCACTGCCGCGAAACCGGCAAGCAGCTGCGCGTGCTGTGGCTCGACGCGCATTCGGATTTCAACACTGCCGAAGCGACGCCGTCGGGCAACATCCACGGCATGCCGGTGGCGTGCCTGTGCGGCCGCGGCCCGCAGGTACTCACCCACATCGGCAGCACCACCCCGGCGATCACCCCGGACGTGATCCGCCAGATCGGCATCCGCTCGGTGGATTACGGCGAGAAGCAGCTCGTGCGCGAGGCCAACGTGGGCATCTTCGACATGCGCCGGATCGACGAGGACGGCATGAAGCGGGTGATGGAGCAGGCGCTGGACGGCATGGACGAGAACACTCACCTGCACGTGAGTTTCGACGTCGACTTCCTCGACCCCAGCATCGCCCCCGGCGTGGGCACCACCGTGCGCGGCGGCCCCGGCTATCGCGAGGCGCAGCTGTGCATGGAGATGATCTCCGACAGCGGCCGGCTGGCCTCGCTCGACCTGGTCGAACTCAACCCCGCCTTCGACCGCCGCAACGCCACCGCCAAGCTGGCGGTGGACCTGATCGAGTCGCTGTTCGGCAAGTCGACACTGATCCGCTGAGGCGGTGCCGATCGCGATCGCACATGGCCACCGCGTGAAGCCTGCCGGATTGCCTTGGCGGGGCGATGACGTAAACTGAAAATCTTTACTTGCCCGGCGCAGCATGAACACCCGAGTCCTTACCGGCATCACCACCACCGGCACGCCGCATCTGGGCAACTACGTGGGCGCGATCCGCCCTGCGGTGGCGGCCAGCCGGCGGCCGGAGGTGGATGCGTTCTTCTTCATGGCCGATTACCACGCCCTGATCAAGAGCGACGACGCGGCGCGGATCGAACGTTCGCGGCTGGAGATTGCGGCGAGCTGGCTGGCGGCTGGACTCGATCCGGCGCGCGCCACGTTCTACCGGCAGTCGGACATCCCGGAGATTCCCGAGCTGACCTGGTACCTGACCTGCATCGCGTCCAAGGGCATGCTCAATCGCGCGCACGCGTACAAGGCGGCGGTGGACAAGAACGCCGCAGCGGGCGAGGACCCTGACGCCGGCATTACCGCCGGCCTGTACATGTATCCGGTGCTGATGGCGGCCGACATCCTCGCCTTCGATGCGCATCAGGTGCCGGTGGGGCGCGACCAGATCCAGCACATCGAGATGGCGCGCGACCTCGGCCAGCGCTTCAACCATCTGCACGGGCGCGAGTTCTTCGTGTTGCCCGAGGCGCTGATCGAGGAACAGGTGGCCACCCTGCCGGGGCTGGACGGCCGCAAGATGTCCAAGAGCTACGACAACACCATCCCGCTGTTCGCTGGCGGCAAGAAGCAGCTGCGCGAGGCGATCATGCGCATCGTCACCGACTCGCGCGCGCCGGGCGAGCCGAAGGACCCGGACGACTGTGCGTTGTTCACCATCTTCCGTGCCTTTGCCAGCGAGACCGAAACCGCGGCGTTTCGCCGGGCGCTGCTGGAGGGGCTGGGCTGGGGCGAAGCCAAGCAGGTGCTGTACGAGCGCATCGAGGCGGACGTGGCGCCGCTGCGCGAGCGCTACGATGCGCTGATGGCCGACCCGGCCGCGATCGAGGTGATCCTGCAGGAAGGTGCGCGCAAGGCGCGGGCGATCGCTACGCCCAAGCTCGCCGCCTTGCGCGAGGTGCTGGGCCTGCGGGCGATGCGCACGGCCGGCGCATCGGCGGGTCCGGCGCGGCCGGCGAAGGTGCAGCGTCTCGCGCGACTGGCCAGTTTTCGTGATGGCGACGGCTGCTTCCGCTTCCGCCTGTTCTCGGCCGAGGGCGAGGAGTTGCTGCTGTCGGTGCCGTTCGCCGATCCCAAGGCGGCGGGCGCGAGCCAGAAGCGCCTGAGACAACTGGGCGCCACCGCGGCCGTGGTGCAGGTGCAAGGCGCAAACCTGGCGCTGGAGATCGATGGCGAGGCGGTGGCGAGCACGCCGGATTATCCGGACGAAGCCGCGCGCGAGCAGGCGCTGGCTCGCTTGCGGGTCGCGCTGGATCAGCTCGCGACGCAGGACTGAATGGTCGTGGTGCTGTCGCCATTCCGATTCGCCGCCGCGATCTGAAAGGAGATTCTCGTGCGTTACCTGTCCATCCTGTTGCTGGCACCCTGGCTGCTCGTGCTGTGCGTGATTTACTGGATCTGGCCGCGCAGCCTGCCGCGTACGGCGGGCCGGCGCGCGTTCGACGTGCTGGCGCTGCTGCTGGCCGGCATCGCCACCGCGCTCGCCGCTCTGGCCGGTTTCGATTCGGCCGTGCTGCCGGAGCCGGGCGAATTCGGCAAGGTCAGCGGGTCGATCTGGCAGCAGGTGCTGCCCGCGTTGTGGGGCTACGGTGCGTTCGCCGCGGTGATCGTGCCGGCGCTGCTGCTGCGCCAGTGGTGGTGGGGGCGCCAGCGCTGAGCGCGTCCCGGCGCGGCCGGGGTCGCGCCCGCGTCATGCCCCCGGCATGACCAATGGCCGTCGAGGAATTCAAACCTTCGCGGCAAGCTGTGCATCTACCCCATGCCGCGCGCGCCGGTTGCATCGCACCGTACGGCATCCCCTCCCCGTGGATTTCCCGACATGCGCTTTGCATGCCTGTTGTTCTTGAGCCTGGTCTCGGCGCCGGCGCTCGCCGTCGAGATTGATGGCCACATCCAGCCGGCGGAATGGTCCGGCGCGCGGCACATCACCGATTTCCGCCAGACCCAGCCGCTCAATGGCCAGCCCGGCACGCTGCGTACCGAAGCCTGGGTGCTGGCCACGCCGCAAGGATTGGCGGTGGCGTTCCGCTGCGACCAGCCACCGGAGGTGCCGCGCACGCGCCAGCGCGTGCAGCGCGATTTCGACGACCAGGTGGACCGCGTCAACGTGATGGTCGATTTCAACGGCGACGGGCGTACCGGCTACGACTTCGTGGTCAGCTCGACCAACGGCATCAACGATGCGGTGATCACCAACGAGAACCAGTTCAACAAGGACTGGGACGGCAGCTGGCAGCACGCGGTGAGCGAGGATGCGGCCGGCTGGAGCGTGGAGATCCTGATCCCCTGGTACACCGCGCCGATGCATGCGGCGAAGGACGGCCAGCGCACGCTCGGGATCTATCTCGATCGCGTCACCGGCTCCTCCGGCGAACGCGACGCATGGCCGGTGGCCAGCTTCATGCGGCCGCGCTTCCTGTCCGAGTTCGAGCGGATCGAGGTGCCGCAATATCACCAGTCCCTGTTCGCGATCACGCCGTATGCGTCCGGCCTGTACGACAACGTGCGCGGGCGCAGCCATTTCCAGCAGGGCGCCGACATCCTGTGGAAACCGAACGGACAGTTCCAGCTGACCGCGGCGCTGAACCCGGATTTCGGCCAGGTCGAGAGTGACGACCTGGTGGTCAACTTCGGCGCCACCGAGACCTACGTCAGCGACAAGCGGCCGTTCTTCACCGAGAACCAGGGCATCTTCGATTTCAGCCTGCTCGACGACAACAGCCAGCTGGTCTACACGCGCCGCGTCGGCGGCCCGGCGGACGATGGCATGGGCGCGGCGGATATCGACGCCGCGGTGAAGCTCAACGGCAGCGTCGGCACCACCAGCTACGGCGTGCTGGCCGCCGACGAGGGCGGGGCGGCCGGGCGCTTCTTCGGTGCCGCGCGGGTGACCCACGATTTCGGCGAGCAGAGCCTGGGCATGTTGCTGACCCGCGTCGACCGGCCGTGGCTGGATCGCGAGGCGACCGTGCTCGGCGTCGATCACCATTGGCAACCCACCGCGCAGCTGACCATCGCCACCAACGTGGTGGCCAGCGACATCCTGCAGTCGGGCACGCATGCGCGAGACAGCGGCGGCACCGTCATCGCCGACCTGGAGATGGGTGACGGCTGGCGCCAGCAGTGGCTGGGCATGCACTTCGGCGACCAGCTGCAGGTCAACGATTTCGGCTACCTCGAGCGCAACGACTTCAACTACGCCCACTGGGAGGTGCGCAAGCGCTATGCCTCGCTGCCGGCGGACTCGGCGTACAGCTCGCACGACTGGCACGTCCGCATCGACGCCCTGGACAACGACCACGGCCTGCGCCTGCGCCGGCAATTGCGCATCCGCCGCACCAGCACCTTGCGCGATGGCACCACCGAGGATGCGCAGCTCAACGTCAACACGGCCGGCTGGGACGACCTGCTGACGCGCGGCCATGGCGCGCTGTTCCTGCCGCCGTCGCTGGACCTCTTCTACGAGCGCATCAGCCCGCGCCACGGCGACTGGGCGTTCAAGCTGGATGCGGAAGTCTTCACCGGCGGCCTCGGCGGCAACCGGCAGGTTGCCTACGACCTCCAGTTCGTGCCCACCTACTTCATCAACGACGCCTTCAGCGTGTACGCCGGGCCGTCCTGGCAGCGCATTCCGGACTGGCTGGTCTGGCAGCACGACAACCTGATCGGCCGCTTCGACCAGCATACGCTGCAACTCGATGCCGGTTTCGACTGGGCCATCGACCCGCGCCAGGAACTGCGCGTGAAGCTGCAGGCGATCGGCCTGGACGCGCGCCTGCGCGGCGGCTACCG
>CALCWL010000306.1 GCA_937906285.1 uncultured Rhodanobacter sp.
GGTCGGTGGTGTTCTGGCCCGCACCGGCGAGCATGCTGCGGTCGAAGTTGGCATCGGCGGCGTCCGCCCCGGCGCTGGCGTCGGCGTTGGCCGCGGCAGCGTGGGCATTGCCGGCGGCGGCCAGCGCCAGCAGGATCGACAACGCCAGCTTGCGGCTGACGACCCCGCGCGAGCAAGGCATCGACGCACGGGCGCGTGCGCGTTTCACGGCGCGATCGTGCCCTGGTTGGCGTCGGCGGCGCCGAAATCGTTGATCGTGGTAAAGGCGATGGCAGTGCCGGCAGCCGGGGCCGGCGCGCCTTCGGCCAGCGGCAGGCGCAGAGTCGACAGCGGCGCGACCATGCCCGCCTCCGTCGCCAGCGCCGCCTTGCCCGCGCCCAGCGACACCTTGCTGAACGTGACGTGGTACGGGGTCGGGTTGTGCGCCACCAGCGCACGGCCGTCGCCGGCCACCGACCAGGTGATCTGCGCGGCGGCGGTCAGCGGGTTGCCGGTCAGGCCGGCGGGCCGGAAGAACAACTTGAGCCGCGAGCGTACGGCAAACTGCAAGGTGTTCTGCGCTTCGCCGTTGACGGTGCCGGGCTTGGGCGGAATCTCCAGCACGTTCAGCCAGAACAGCGACTCGCGATCCGTCGGCAGCGGCTGGCCGGTGTAGACGATGCGCAGGCTCTGGCCCTTGCCGGCGTTCATGCGGAACAGCGGCGGCGTGATCAGGAACGGCACGCGCGCGGTATCGGGGGTGGAATCGGGATTGCCGGCGTCGATCCAGGCTTCGACCAGGGCCGGTTGCTCGCCGTTGTTGTTGAGGCGCACGGTGACTTCGCCGCCGGCGGCGGGAAACACCACACGGGTGCCGCCGATCACGACGCTGGCATCGGCCGCGCCACTGATAGCCGTCAGGGCGATCAGCATGGCGCCAAGGGCGAGCAGGTTCTTCATCGGAGGGTTCCCGGGACGGTGGATCGATGGTGGCGGCTGGCAAAAAAACGGCGCGCTGCAGCCGCCGCGGCGACTGCGGCGCGCCGATGTCGCACTTACTGGTAGCTCAGCGTGAAGCTGACGGTCGAGGCGACCAGGCCGGCGGTGGCGGCAGCGGTGGCGGCGACATAGCGGGCATTCATGCCCACGCTGCCGCTGCCGCTGGTGACGTTGATGACCGGAGCGTTGGTGCCGCTGGAGGCATTGATCACCGAGGCGCCGTTGAGCAACTGCACCTGCACGTTGGAGCCGCCGGCGACAGTGTTCTTCAGGTTGCCGGTGCCGGAATCGATGTTCGCGCCGCTGAAGCTCATGGCGGCACTGGTGGTGTTGGCGTCGCAACCCGTCAGCGCAACGGTGAACGGCGTGGTGCCGGCGGTGGCGCCCACCGTGCCGAGGCTGGCGGTCATCACGGTGGGCAGGGCCACGGTGGCACCGCCATTGACGGCGATCGTGCAGGTGTCGGCCAGCACCTTGCCGGAGATGGTGATGGTGCCGGTGTTGGCCGCCTGGGCGGTCGGCAGGAGGGCGGTGGCGGCGATCACGGCGACCAGCGCGGTAGAAAGCAGAGTCTTGTTCATGGTGTTCCTCGTTGGATGGATGGTTTCGGGATTTCCGCATCACCGCACGAGGAAGGCTCGTTGGCGGCAAGGCATCTGGTAAACCGGCGGGCGCTGGCGAAATTCATTCCCCCGGATGAAATGCAGACCACGATGCACCGTGGCTTGCGGTGGCTAAAGCAACCGACATGCCAATCGTCCTGATCGTCCGGGTTCCCCTTGCCGCCGCGATCTGCCGCGTGGTTTTTTTGCCGTGGGGCAAAAATTTGGCAGGCCTTGTCGGCGTTCCCCTACAGATTGCGTCACATAAAGTGCCAACTGCGTCACAAATTGTACTGATATATGAGGCTTGAGCAACCACACCTCGTCTGACTTGTGAACTTCCGTCAAGTAAACTTGACACAAGTGGGCGGCTGGATCCCTTCGCCACGGGAAGCCGCCCCTCTGTCCGGAGCTCGTCGTGAACCTCTTTTGTCCGCGTGGAATCCTGCTGCCGCCCGCGACTGCGGAGCAGCCGCAGAGTCGGCAAGGCAGGCCTGCACATGGCTGTTGCGCAGTGGTGACCCACGTCGTCACCGGCAGGGCACCTCGACTTCCTGCGAGGGTACCGGGCAACAAGCCCGCCCTTGCACATGGCCGCTCGACCGGCCGATCGATGCCGGACATCCGCCGATGAACAACTGCCTGCGCGAGTTGCGCGGTGAACAGGCGTGGTCGCAGGCCGAGCTGGCCGAGCGCCTGGACGTGTCGCGGCAAACGGTGAATGCGATCGAGACCGGCAAGTGTGATCCCGGCCTGCCGCTGGCGTTCAAGATCGCGCGCCTGTTCGGGCGGCCGATCGAATCGATCTTCCTGCCCGGCGCGGATATCGCCGGACGGGGTCGATCGATCTAGCGCGGCGGGGCGGTCAACTCGTGCGCATCCAGGCTGCCGTCATGGTTGCGGTCGAGCTGATGGAACTGGCGGCGCAGGTTGTCCTGGAATGCCGGGAGCGAAATCGGCTCGCCGCGACGGCCCGGCAACTCGTCGGTTTGCAGCACGCCATCGCCGTTGGCATCCATCTGCGCGAAGCCGCGGCTCATGTACTGCACATATTCGGCGACGCTGACCTTGCCGTCGCCGTCGCGGTCGAACAAACCCAGGTAGTCCGCGCGCGAATCCTGCGCGTGCGCGCCGGCGGCCAGCCACAGCGGCACAGCCCACCAGTATGCGCGCACGTTCAGCGGGCGCTGCCGTGGATGCCGATGAACTGCAGGAACTCGTTGCGCGTGCGCACGTCGTCGCGGAAGCTGCCCAGCATCTGGCTGGTCACCATCGACACGCCGCGCTTGTGCACGCCGCGGGTGGTCATGCACTGGTGGCTGGCGTCGATCACCACCGCCACGCCGCTGGGCTGCAGGGTTTCCTGGATGCACTGGGCGATCTGCGCGGTGAGTTTCTCCTGCACCTGCAGGCGGCGCGCGAAGCCGTCGACCACGCGGGCCAGCTTGCTGATGCCGACCACCCGGTTGGTGGGCATGTAGCCGACATGGGCACGGCCGATGATCGGCGCCAGGTGGTGTTCGCAGTGGCTCTCGAACTGGATGTCCCGCAGCACCACCATCTGGTCGTAGCCGGCCACCTCCTCGAAGGTGCGCCGCAGGAACTCCGCGGGGTCCGATTCGTAGCCCGAGAACCAGTCCCGGTAGGCCTTGGTCACCCGCTTGGGCGTGTCCAGCAGGCCCTCCCGCGTGGGGTCGTCGCCGGCCCAGCGGAGCAGGGTGCGCACGGCGTCCTCGGCCTGCTGCTGACTGACTTCGCGGGAATGATGCTCTTCGTTCATGCGGGGGCCTCGGGATGGCTGATTCGCCAGTTTAACGTTCCCAGTGGATGACGTCTGCGCGCCTCGGGTTCCCGGGTCGATCGGACTTCGTTCGTCCGCCGTCGCGAAGCATGTGGCGGGCGGTGCCCGCCCTACGCGTCGGTGTCGTCGTCGCCTTCGTCCAGCGCGGGCATGTCGCCGAGCAGTTGCTGGGTGGTGACGTCCCCGGGCAGCGTTTCCACGCCGCGCAGCTTGCGCTCGATGGCGCGCGTGCGCTGGCCGGCGCTGTCGATGCTGTTGCGCACCGTATCCAGTTGCTTGCGGGTTTTCTCCAGCACCACGCCGAACTTGCCGAACTCGTTCTTCACCGCGCCGAGCAGCGCCCACACCTCGCTGCTGCGTTTGGCGATCGCCAGCGTGCGGAAACCCATCTGCAGGCTGTTGAGCAGGGCGCTCAGCGTGGTCGGGCCGGCCACGGTGACGCGGTGCTCGCGCTGCAGCAGTTCGAACAGGCCCGGGCGGCGGATCACCTCGGCGAAGAGACCCTCGGTGGGCAGGAACAGCACGGCGAAATCGGTGGTGTGCGGCGGCGCGACGTACTTGCCCTTGATCCGTTTCGCCTCTTCGCGCACGCGCACTTCCAGCGCGCGGCCGGCGATCGCCGCTGCTTCGATGTCGGCGATCTCCTGGGCTTCGAGCAGTCGCTGGTAATCCTCCATCGGGAACTTCGCGTCGATCGGCAGCAGGATGTGCTCGCCTTCGCCCTGGCCGGGCATGCGGATGGCGAACTCGACCCGTTCGCTGCTGCCCGGCACGGTGATCGCGTTCGACTCGTACTGCTCGGCAGTGAGCATCTGCTCCAGCAGCGAGCCCAACTGCACCTCGCCGAGGATGCCGCGGGTCTTGACGTTGGTCAGCACGCGCTTGAGGTCGCCGACGCCGGTGGCCAGGTTCTGCATTTCGCCGAGCCCGCGCTGCACCGCTTCGAGCCGCTCCGACACCAGCCGGAACGAATGGCCCAGCCGCGTTTCCAGCGTGTTCTGCAGTTTCTCGTCGACGGTGGCGCGCATCTGCTCGAGCTTGGCGGCGTTGTCCTGCTGGATCGCGCCGAGCTTGGCTTCCAGCGTGGCGCGCACCTCGCCCATGCGCTTTTCGTGCTCGGCGCCGAGTGCGGCGAGGCGCTGTTGCTGCTGCTCGCCGAAATGGTTGAGCGCCAGCGTGGTTTCCTCGCGGCTCTTGCGTGCGTCCTCGGCCAGCCGCTGGGCCAGCGCCTGCAGGCCGGTGTCGGTGCGCTCGGTGAGCAGGTTCAGGCGCTGGCCGAAGCCGTCGATGCGCTCGCCCTGCTGTTGCGACATGCCGCCGAACTGTTCGCCGAGGTGGCTGCGGAAACGGTCGAAGCCCTGCTGCAGCTCCTCGCGGCCGGCGCGCTGTTCCTCGCGCAGCGTGCGTTCGACGCGGGCGCTGTCGTCCTTCAGCGCATCCAGCCTGGCGATCACCCCGGCGTCGCCGCGACCGCGCAGCAGCGCCACGAGCTGCAACAGCAGCACCAGCACCAGCAGGATGACGAGGATGATCTGCAGGATTTCGGCGAGCGGCATGGAACGTTTCCCGGGGTCGATGCATCCAGTGTACGTCGAGCCGTCTCACCGGCTGCGCGCGCGGTTCACGCCGGCGTGGCGGGCGTGGTGCATGATGGGCAGAGTGCTTGGGTTCAAGGAGAAGGTCATGGAGCATGTCCACGATTACCTGATCATCGGCGCGGGCATGGCCGCCGATGCGGCCGCCAAGGCGATCCGCGAGGTCGACCCGGCAGCCGACGTCGGCCTGGTCGGCGACGAGACCTCTGCGCCGTACCAGCGCCCGCCGCTCAGCAAGGGGCTGTGGAAGGGCGACAAGTCGCCCGCCGACGTCGACCTGGC
>CALCWL010000307.1 GCA_937906285.1 uncultured Rhodanobacter sp.
CAAGGCCAAGGTCGCCGTGCTGGCCGAGGGCGCGCGCGGCAGCCTCACCAAGCAATTGGTCAAGCGCTTCAAGCTGGATGAGCACAGCGACCCGCAGGGTTACTCGATCGGCATCAAGGAACTGTGGCAGGTGCCCGCCGGGCGCGTCACGCCGGGCAAGATCGTGCACAGCTTCGGCTGGCCCGCCGACAGCCACACCTACGGCGGCGGCTTCCTCTATCACCTCGATGGCGACCGCATCGCGCTGGGCTATGTCAGCGGCCTCGACTACAGCGATCCCGAGTACAAGCCGTGGGAAGCGTTCCAGCAGTGGAAGCACCACCCGCTGATCAAGCCGCTGCTGGAGGACGGCAGCATTCTCTCCGCCGGTGCGCGCGCGTTGGCCACCGGCGGCTATCAATCATTGCCGAAGGTGGAGATGCCCGGCGCGCTGCTGATCGGCGACACCGCCGGCCTGCTCAACGTGCCCAAGATCAAGGGCACCCACCAGGCGATCAGGAGCGGCATGCTCGCCGCCGAACATCTGGCCGGCAAGCTGGAAAGCGCCGGCTTCGACGCCAGGCTGCGCGGCTCGGAGGTGATGGCCGAACTGAAGAAAGTGCGCAACGTGAAACCGGGCTTCAAGAAGGGCCTGTGGTTCGGCATGTTCAATGCCGCCTGGGAAACCGTCACCGCCGGCCGGTCGCCGTGGACGCTGAAGAACAAGGCCGACTGGTCCAGCCTGCACAAGCTCGGCGAATGCGAGGAGCCCAAGCGCGACTACGTGCAGCGCACGCTGCCCCCGCGCGACCGCCTGGCCGGCGTCTATTTCGCCGCCACCGAGCACGACGAAGACCAGCCGATCCACCTGCACGTGGCCGACACCGACATCTGCGCCACGCGCTGCGTCGAGGAATACGACAACCCCTGCACCCGCTTCTGCCCCGCCAACGTCTACGAGATGGTGGCCGACGAAAGCGCCCCGCACGGCAAGCGCCTGCAGATCAACGCCGCCAACTGCGTGCACTGCAAGACCTGCGACATCAAGGACCCGTACGAGATCATCACCTGGGTCACGCC
>CALCWL010000308.1 GCA_937906285.1 uncultured Rhodanobacter sp.
CCGCGAGGGCTTCGTCAAGAACCGCTACATCGGCCGCACCTTCATCATGCCGGGGCAGGGCGAGCGGGTGAAATCGGTGCGCCGCAAGCTCAATGCGATCGGCCTGGAGTTCAACAAGAAGAACGTGCTGCTGGTGGATGATTCCATCGTGCGCGGCACCACTTCGAAGCAGATCATCCAGATGGCGCGCGATGCCGGGGCGAAGAACGTCTACTTCGCCTCCGCCGCTCCGCCGGTGCGCTACCCGAACGTGTACGGCATCGACATGCCCTCGACCAGCGAGCTGGTCGCTGCCGGTCGCGCCGAGCAGGAAGTGGAGAAGCTGCTCGGCGCCGACTGGCTGATCTACCAGGACCTCAAGGATCTCGAGTGGTCGGTGCGCGACGGCAACGCGAACCTCGAGCACTTCGATACCTCGTGTTTCTCCGGCGAATACGTCACCGGCCTGGACGACCAGTACCTGGAACAGATCCAGATGCTGCGCTCCGACGACGCCAAGGCCGCGCGTCGCGGATGAGAAGAGGAGTGAGTGAAGAGGAGTGAGAAGTGAGAGTTGCTCCCGGGACGCTCAGCCTGTCTCTCCCCTCTTGCTCCTCTTCACTCACTACTGCTTTTGCCCATGGATCTCCACGCCGCCGCCAAAGCCTGCCTCGACGCCACCGAGCCGACCGAAAAGCTGCGCCTGACGCACGAAACCTGGAGCGCCTTCCAGCGCGGCGAACTGCAGCCCGACCCGTCGTCGCCCGCGCCCGACCCGATCGGTCCGCCCGGCCGTCCCGTGCGGCCTCGGCTGGTCAATGCGCGCCACCTGCCGCAGCGCGGACTGGGCAGCGCCGAAGGCCGTGTCGCCCTGGTGCATGCGGTGGCGCACATCGAGTTCAACGCGATCAACCTGGCCTGGGACGCGGTCTACCGCTTCCGCGGCAAACCGCACGACTACTACCGCGACTGGGCCAGCTGCGCCCACGACGAGGCACGCCACTTCGCCATGCTGTCCGCGCGGCTGGCCGAGCTTGGCCACGTCTACGGCGACTTCGACGCCCACGACGGCCTGTGGCAGATGGCCGAGAAAACTGCCGACAGCGACACCGCGCGCATGGCCCTGGTGCCGCGCGTGCTTGAAGCGCGCGGGCTGGACGTCACCCCGGGCATGATCGAGCGCCTGCGCCAGCTGGGCGACGAAGGCACCGTCGCCATCCTGGAAGTCATCCTGCGCGAGGAAGTTGCCCACGTCGCCGCCGGCACGCGCTGGTATCTGCACTGTTGCGAGCGCGACGGCATCGAGCCGGTGGAAACCTTCTTCGGCTTGATCCGCGACTACATGGGCGTCGATCTGCGCGGGCCGTTCAATCGTGCGGCGCGGTTGGAGGCGGGTTTCTCGGAACGTGAGCTGGACTTGCTTGTGGATTTCGCGACCGCGCAAAAACACCGAGCGTAGATTGGATCATGGTGATCCGGGAAGCTCGTCCGAGCCTGACCTGGACAAGGCACAAAAAAAGCCGGCGCGAGGCCGGCTTTTTCGTGAAGCTTGGTCGGGGAGACAGGATTTGAACCTGCGACTTCTACGTCCCGAACGTAGCG
>CALCWL010000309.1 GCA_937906285.1 uncultured Rhodanobacter sp.
ATGCCTTC
Organism: uncultured Rhodanobacter sp.; assembly: GCA_937906285.1. Taxonomy (GTDB): domain Bacteria; phylum Pseudomonadota; class Gammaproteobacteria; order Xanthomonadales; family Rhodanobacteraceae; genus Rhodanobacter. The sequence continues at coordinate 9 of CALCWL010000309.1, forward strand.
ATCTCGAAGTCGCTGATATCGCGGGGGAGCCCACGCATCCCCAAAAAGAGGGTCGGCAGGGATTCATGTAAAACCCAGCAGAAACGACCCTAAGTCTATGATTCCATTGGGATTATGGTGGCATCGAAGTTCAAGGGGCCAATCTTCCGCCGAAAATCCAGCGTGTAGTCACCAAACCGGTTGATGTGCGCCGTGCGGAACGGCGCCAGGCCGCCCAGGATCTCCAGCGTGATCTCGGTCCCCTCGTCGCGAAGCTCCTGCAGCACCTTCGTCATGCCCACCACGTTGTGCAGAATGATCATGTTGGCCACCAGGTGGTTGTACTTGATCACCTTGCGCTGCTCGTGCCGGATGTTCTCCGCAATGATCCCTTCTCCCCCAAAAAATGACCACTGAGCAAAGCCGTTGAACTGCTCGCTCTTATTGGTTTCGGCATGGATTACCTTGCGCAGCCCGACATCGCCGATGTAGCTCAGCAGGAACATGGTCCGGATGACCTTGCCAAGCTCTACAAACGCGAAATACAGCTTGTTCTTGCGGCTGTAGGTGCCGAGCCGGCGCAGGATCGCCGACGGCGTGATCTTGCCGGTCTTGATGGAAACCGCCACCCGCAGCATCGCCGGCAAATGCAGCTCAATCAGCCGCCAGTCGATCACATCGCTGAACAGCGCATTGATGTTGCGGTAAACATTGCCCGGCTCCGGGCGATGGAATTTGAGGTCTTGGATGCCCCGGATGCGCGGCATGAGCTGGATGCCCAGGAGGTGCGCCAGCGCGAAGACCGGGTAACTCTGGGCCTGGGTGTCCCCGTGAATCGTGTCCGGTCGAATGTCCGATTCGTTGGTCATCAGCCCGTCAAGGATGTGGATGCCCTCATAGGTGCCGCAGGAAATGAAATGGCTGAACAGCGCGATGAACTTGTCCGATACATGGTAGTAGCCGATACCGCCGTACCCACCATAGCGGATATGGTGCTCGGACAGTAGGTTTTGCTCGTAAAGATTCCACTTGGTGCCGTCCGCCGACGCGTGTTTGCCCGTGCCCCAGTAGCCTGGCAGCTCAAACTTGTTGTAGGCGTTGATCACCTTGACAATGGCCTTGTCCAGGAGGTCCTCGCTGACGTATTTCAAGTTCAGCCAGGAAATCTGCCGGCGGCTCAGACCTTTGATCGATTTGGCGGTCTGCACGGGCCCCAGGTTGCAGCCGTAGCAAAACAGCGTCGTGATGACGCGCATGCGCAGATCCTCCAGGCGGCTGTCGGTCCCGGCGAGTGGCCGGAACAGCTTGTGCAGGTCCAACCAGCGCTCGGTGTCGATCATGACGTCCACGATGCTGGCCGCCTCCATTCGCTCGGTGATCAGGGCGTCGATCCGCGCGGCCGCCTCGACGATTTCTGAGCGCGGCGGTTTCCGCAGGATCAGGCGGCCGTCGACGATCTCGGCATGGGCGTTTTCCGGGAAAGTGGCGTCGATGTCGTGGGCCCGCTGGGACATCGCCGATTTGAGCATCGCCACAAAGGTGCCGGGATCTGTCTCGATGCCGGTGACCTGGCCATAGTCGCCCACTTCTCTTTCAAAGGTTTCGTCATCGACCAACTGCTCGCGGTAATCGTCATAGCGCTCGCCGTACTTGATGAAGAGATCGCCCGACTTCAGGTCGTCTTTGACAGCATGCATGACCGCCAGTTCAAAATACCGGCGGTGGACAGCCTCCGCCCGGCCCTTGCCGGATGGACGGACCAACACCAACCGCTTCCACTGGCCTGACATCCAGCGGAAATCCTTGTCTTCAGTCAGGCCCAGCATGTCCAGCGGCACGATGTCCGCACGGTTGTCGCGCAGCTTGTAAAGGGCCTCGATCAGCCGCTCCGCTACCTGGTCCTCGCTGCTGGCCTTGGGCGAGGCGATGCCGATGCAGTTGAGCAACTGGGCCCGGACCATCTTGTAGGGCTGCAGCAGGAAAGGCAGATGGTTGCGGCCCGCATAGGCCAGGTGCTGTTCGCATTCGTTGAGCAGCTCGTCCACGTCGGCCACCAGGGTGGTGCCGATGGCGTCCACACGCTGCGTGTCGGTGCCCTCCAGCTGGTAGGCGCCCAGGATGTCTTTGAGCTGGCCAACCAGCATGTCGGTTTTTTGGACCCGCTCCTGCTGGAACGAGAGCAATTTCTGCCTGGCATTGTTTTCCAGGTTCTGCATCAGGCGAATAAACAGGTCCGCGGCATCGTCCAGGGACTGGGCATGCTGCGCCCGGATGAAGATCACCGCCAGGGCGTAGCGCTTTTGCGGCTTGAGTTCGGCCATCTCGGCCGCATTGAGGGCGCGCGCCAGGTGGCGAAACTGTTTGAGCTTGGGCACCGGCACGTCGGGCTTGGGAAGCTGCTCCACCAGGTACTGCAAGCGCCGGATGTGCTGGATGTAGGTGCGCGTTTCCTTGTTGGTCGGCCGCTTGGGTTCGCGTTTGAGCATTTGCCAGGCAGAAACCGACTCGCCCGTGGCGGTTTTAAGCAAACTGTCGATCAAGGTCCGGGTATGGGCTGTCAGCTGGTTGGTGATTGCGGAGAAATACCGGTTGTTGCTCTTTTCCCGGGCTCGATACGCCATCCGGTCCAGCGTCGAGAAGGCGGGCAGCTCGTAGCGATGGTGGACCAGCTCCTCCAGCATCACGTTGATGATGTCGGCCACCGCGTGTTTGGTCTCGGCCGCCGTGTC
>CALCWL010000310.1 GCA_937906285.1 uncultured Rhodanobacter sp.
AAGCCGGCCACGCCCGCGGCCTGCGCGTTGCGTTTGGCCGTCTGCACCATGCGCGGGTCGGCGTCGGCGCCGAAGAAGCACGGACGCAGTGCGCGCAGGCCGGTCTCGGCGCGCTGCCGGGCCTCGTCCAGCAGGCCGCGCCACAGCGCGATGTCGTGCTGCTGCCAGCCGAGGAAGCCGAAGTATTCGCGGCGCAGGCCGGGTGCCACGTCGGCGGCCATCAACGCGCCTTCGATCAGCAAGGTGCCGGAACCGCACATCGGATCGAGCAGCGCGCCGCCGGCCGCGTAGACCTCGGGCCAGCGCGCGCGCAGCAGCATGGCGGCGGCGAGGTTTTCCTTCAGCGGCGCCTCGCCTTGTTCCTCGCGCCAGCCGCGCCGATGCAGCGGCGAGCCGGCCAGGTCCAGCGACACGGTGGCGCGGTCGCGGCGCAGGCGCAGGTTGATGCGGATGTCAGGCTCGTCGGTGTCGATGTCCGGACGCGAACCATCGCGCTGGCGGAACTGGTCGACCACCGCGTCCTTGGTGCGCAGGCCGATGAACTGGCTGTGGTTGAGCTTGCTCAGCGCAGTGCCCGCGTCCACCGCGAAGGTCGCGTGTGCGGCCAGATGCCGGCTCCAGTCGATGTCCTGCACGCCGCGGTACAGCGCCTCGTCGTCGGGCGCATCGAACTCGGCCAACGGCAGCAGGATGCGGCTGGCCAGGCGCGACCACAGGCAGGCGCGATAGGCGGTCTCCAGCGTGCCGGAGAAGTGTGCGCCGGCCAGCGCCTCGCGCACGTCGAGCGCGCCGAGCGCGACCAGCTCGTCGCGCAGCAGGTACTCCATGCCTTTCGGGCAGGTGGCGAAGTAGTGATTCATGCGGCGACGGCCAGTTGGTCGAGCATGCTGCGGAATTGCGTCGCGATCATGTCCATGCTGGAACCCAGCCGGTGGTCGTCGTCCAGCACCAGCAGCGGCAGGCGGCGCTTCGCGGCGAATACCTGCACGCCGGCCAGCGGGCACACCTCGTCGCGCCAGCCATGGATCAGCATCGCGGGGACACCGGTACGCAGGTCGAACGGGCGCGCATGGCCGGGAATCCTGCTGGGCGTGGCCAGCAGCAGCAGACCGGCCACCGGCACGTCCAGCGAGACCAGCCCGGAGACGAAGGCGCCCATGCTGGAGCCGACCAGCAGCGGCGGCGCCTCCAGCGATTCGATGGTGGCGCGCAGGCGGGCGATCCGCGGTGCCACCGAACCGGCATGGCCGCGCGCGTCGTCGCTGCGGTAGTCCGGCCGCTGCGTGCGCCAGCCCAGCGACTCGGCCAGCGCGGCCAGCGCGCTGACCTTGGTCGCCTCCGGCGCCGAATCCGAGCCGTGCGAAAGAATGATCTGGCCGCGCATGGCGGTCTCCGGAAAAAGGCGAAGGCAAGACGCGCATGGTAGCAGGCGGCGTTTCCGCCTCCGGCCGCGCCATGCGAGACTTGGCCGATGCCCCTGACCCTCCACGACCAGCCGCTGCCCTACGTCGACCGGCTGCCCGAGCGCCCGGCCGAGGCGGTCGAGCTGGTGGTGATCCACTGCACCGAACTGCCCGACCTGGCCATGGCGCGCGAATACGGCGAACGCGTGCTGCACGCCAGCGGCACCGGCAACAGCGGCCACTACTACGTCGACCGCGACGGCGCGGTGCTCCGTTACGTGCCCGGCACCCGCATCGCCCATCACGTGCGCGGGCACAACGCGAATTCGATCGGCATCGAACTCGTGAACGCGGGCCGCTACCCCGACTGGTTCGATTCGCGCCGCCAGACCATGACCGAGCCCTACCCCGCCGCGCAGATCGACGCCCTGCTCGCCCTGCTGGCGCGGTTGCGCGACGAGTTTCCCAGGCTGCGCCTGATCGCCGGCCACGAAGACCTGGATACCGACCTGATGCCGGCCAGCGACGATCCCGCGC
>CALCWL010000311.1 GCA_937906285.1 uncultured Rhodanobacter sp.
TGCGCGTGAAGCTGCAGGCGATCGGCCTGGACGCGCGCCTGCGCGGCGGCTACCGGGTCGGCGCCAACGGCCGCGCGGTGGCCAGCGACGAGCCGGTCGACGATTTCAACGTGCGCAACCTCGGCCTGCAGATCCGCTACCGCTACGAACTGGCGCCGCTGTCGTACCTGTACGTGGTTTACGGCCGCGGCGGTTATGCGATGGATGGCCTGGCGCGCCGCACCGGCGATGTCTTCGGCAACAGCCTTGCGTTGCGCGACGACGAGCAGTTGCTGGTCAAGCTGAGCTACCGCTTCGACATGTAGCGGTGCGGGTTGTCGCATCCGCGCGACTTTCCGCGGGTGCTCCGGCATGATCGCGTCGTGGCCGGAATGCGGCCGTGACGCGTCTTGGGTGCGGCAGCATGGGCGTCGATCTTTCCCCGACGGGTTTGGCGGTGGCGCTGGGCATCGGCCTGCTGATCGGCGCCGAGCGCGAGCGGCGCAAGGGCGGCGACGGTGACGCGGTCGCCGGTATCCGCACTTTCGCCGTGGTCGCGCTGCTGGGGGCGGTCGGCGCGAGCTTCGGAACCCCGATACTGCTGCTGGCGCTGGCTGCGGTGGCGGGACTGCTGGCGATTGCCTATGCGCGCGATCCCGGCAGCGACCGCGGCCTGACCACCGAGGTCAGCCTGCTGCTCTGCCTGCTGCTGGGTGCCATGGCCATCCGGCAGCCGCCGCTGGCGGCCGCTCTGGCGGTGGCGCTGACCATCCTGCTGGCGGCGCGCGAGCCCATGCATCACTTCGTGCGCCGCGTGCTGAGCGCGGAGGAACTGAACAACCTGCTGGTGCTGGCCGCCGCCACGCTGCTGGTGCTGCCGCTGCTGCCGGATCGGCAACTCGGCCCGTTCGACGCGATCAACCCGCGCGCGCTGTGGCTGATCGTGATCCTGATCATGTCGATCGGTGCCGCCGCCCACGCGTTGCTGCGGCTGGCGGGAAGCCGCGTCGGCCTGCCGCTGGCCGGCTTCCTCTCCGGCTTCGTGTCCAGCGTGGCCACCATCGGCGTGATGGGCACGCAGGCGCGCAACCAGCCGGTACGGCGGCGCCCGGCGGTGGCGGCGGCGGTGCTGTCGAGCGTGGCTACCTTCGTGCAGATGGCGGCGGTGCTCGCCGCCACCGATCTGGCGACGTTGCGCGTGCTGGCCGTGCCGCTCGCCTGCGGCGGCATGACCGCAGCGCTCTACGGCGCATTGTGGACGTGGAAGGGCCTGCGCCTGAGCACGCCGGACCCGGTGCAGGGCAGCGTGGTGTTCAGCGTCAAGGCGTCGCTCGGGCTGGGCCTGATGATTGCGGGGGTGTTGCTGGTCTCCGCCGCGATGCGCGCCTGGCTGGGCGATCGCGGGCTGGACCTTGCCACGGCCATCGCCGGCCTCGCCGACACGCATGCCGCGGCGGTATCGGTGGCGACGCTGGCCGCCGCGGGCAGGATCGAGTCTGCGGCCACGGCGCTGCCGATCCTGATCGCGTTGAGCACCAACACCGTGTCCAAGGCGGTGATCGCCCGGTTGAACGGCGATCGCGACTTCGCGCGACCCGTGCTGTTGGGCCTGACGCTGGTACTGGCGACCACCTGGCTGGGCTGGTGGCTGGGCCGAGACGCGGTGTGAAGCTTTGGGTCAGGTGCCCGGGTCGAGGCGGTGCGGTGCGAGAATGGTGGCATGGTTGCGCTCAAGTATCTCCAGGCTTACCCCGCTCCGCTGCAGGACAAGGTGCGCGCGCTGATCGCGCAGGAGCGCCTGGGCGAGCATCTGGCCCGGCGTTACCCGGCGCGCCACGACGTGCAGAGCGACAAGGCGCTCTACACCTACGTGGCCGCGTTGAAGCGGCAGCACATGAAGAACGCGCCCGGCATCGACAAGGTGCTGTACGACGCCAGGCTCGACGTGCTGCGCAACGCGC
>CALCWL010000312.1 GCA_937906285.1 uncultured Rhodanobacter sp.
TGGACGCGGACGATGCGCTCTACCGGGCCAAGCGCGAGGGGCGCAACCGGGTCAGTCTGTTCGACAGCCGGCGCATTCGGCCGAATGTGGTGTAGCGAGCACGGCCCCGGCTCTGGCGTCCCGGGCGCAATCGTTTCAGGGATACGTCGTTGAAATCGTTTTCACGCGAGGCCGGGAGCGTGCGCCTGCGGCCGATGACGCAAGGCGACGAAGCCTTGTTTCACGCGCTTTATACCGATCCCGAGACCATGCGTTTCGTCGGTGCGGCGTGGACACCGGCGGAGGCCGCAGAACGTTTCCGGAGGGTCCTCCAGCGCGGGCAGGAATCAGCGCTGGCTAACCGCTACCTGGTCATCGTGGAAGAGGCCACGGGGGACCCTCTGGGTATTTGCGGCTCCTCACACTATGATCCGGTAGCCCTGCGGGTCGAGGTCGGCGTGATGTTGTTGCCTTCGTGGTGCGGGCAGGGCGTGGGGAAGGGGGCTCTGGCGGCGCTGGTGGACTGCCTGTTTCAGGAGCCGAGTCTGCTGGAGGTTTACGCTCGCTTTGCAGTCGAGAATTCGGCGGCAAGGAATTTGGTGACGCGAGTAGGCTTCCGGCCGAACCACGCTGCAAAGGGGAAGAAGCAGGACAGGCTCGCATGCGAATGGTCGGTTTGCCGATCGCAATGGAATACGGGTCAGACAACCAACAACGGGGTTACCGATGTCCAATGTAATCGATCTTATTGAAAGGATGGGGCAGGACGCGCGGCTTCGCCATGCGTCGGCAGGTGACGTGGAGCTTGCGCTGGCGCAGGCGCAGGTCGATCCGGAGATCAAGGCCGCGATCCTTGCTCGCGATCAGCGTCGCCTGGAGATTTTGCTGGAAGGACGCAATGTCTGTTTGGCGCTGTGTCCCGCAGAAGAGGAGGAGGACGGTGGCGCCGAGGAGACTCCGTCCAGGGACGACGAGGAGATCCCCTCCGAGTCTGCGGCGCGCCGGATGGCGTCGGCGGACTAGAAAAGTGCACGGTCGAGGCCCGGAACTCCGGCTTTTTTTTGCCGGATGTGCTTTGTTGGCGGGCTTGCTTGCGGGCACGGCAGGCGCAAGCGTGCGCGCTGGCGACAGCGCCGGGCAACTGCTCCAGAGGGCCGACCGGGTCAAGACGTCTGACCCGGCTGAGTTTGCCGCCGTGTTGCGCCAGTTGGATGGAGGGGAAGTCAGGCTTTCTCCGGAAGAACAACTCTATCTGGACTATCTAAAGGCTTGGCGGATCGCTTATCAGGGCGACTACAAGAAATCGATAACCCTGCTCGATCAAGTCATTGCTCGGTCCGACAATGCCACGCTGCGACTCCGGGCCGGTTTCACTGCGGTCAATATATTGGGCATTGCGACCCGCTACGAAGACGCGTTTTCGAGGCTGGACCCGCTTGTCGACCAACTGGCGACCGTAACCGACAAGGAAGCCCGGCTGACCGGGCTGAGCGTTGCCTCCCAGTTCTATTCCGAGGCCGGGCAATACGACTTGGCCTTGACGTATGCCGACAAGCTGCTGGCTGAGAATCCCACGGGGTCGGGTGCATGCAGGGGAAGATATTTCGTGATCGAGGCGCTGTTCCGAAGCAGCGAGCTGCGGTCGACGGATGCGCGTCTTCGCGAGGGCGTTGACGAGTGCGCCAAGGCAGCCGAACCCATTTTCGGCAACCTGATCCGCAACTATGCGGCGAATGTCGACTTGCGGGAGGGCAAGGCGACGGATGCCATCAGGCTCTTGCAACAGGGTTATGCCGAGGTCAAGAAAACCAGGTATCCGCCACTGATTTCCCTGATCGACGCGTCCCTTGCACACGCATACTGGCAATCCGGCGACCTGACTTCCGCGCGGACGTTCGCCCTCGGAGCCATCGACAACAGCATCAAGAACGAATACACGGAACCCCTTGCGACTGCCTACCAGGTTCTGTACGAACTGGACAAACACGATGGCGATATGCCTGCCGCTCTTGCCTGGCACGAAAAGTACATGGAGGCGGACAAGGGCTATCTGAATACGTTCAGCGCCAAGGCTCTCGCCTATCAACGAGTCAAGCAACAGGTACTTGCGAAAAAACTCCAGGTCGACACGCTGGCCAAGCAGAACAGGATCCTGCAGCTGCAGCAGGCGCTCAGCGAAAAGGCCGTGGAGGCGGGTCGGCTGTGGATCATCCTGCTGGTGTTGCTGCTGTGTTCCATCGGCTTCATCACCTATCGCATCAAGCGCTCGCAGCTCAAGTTCATGAAGCTGGCGCGGCGCGACGGGCTTACCGGCATCTTCAATCGTCAGCATTTCGTCGGCGAGGCGGAGCGGCTGCTGCAGTACTGCCGCAAGTCCGACCGGGTGGCCTGTCTGGTTCTGCTGGACCTGGATCACTTCAAGCAGGTCAACGACACCCATGGCCATGCGGTGGGTGACCGCGTGCTCCGGCGCGCGGTGGCTGCCTGCCAGGCGCATCTGCGCTCCACCGACCTGTTCGGCCGCCTCGGCGGCGAGGAGTTCGGCGTGCTGCTGCCCGAATGCGGGCTGGACCAGGCGGTTGCGCGCGTCGAGGAGATCCGCCTGGCGATTGCCTCGGTCTCGCTGGGCGAGGACGTGCCGAACGTAGCGGTCTCGGCCAGCTTCGGCGTGGCGACGGTCGCCAACTCGGGCTATGAATTGCGCCAGTTGATGACCGATGCCGATGACGCGTTGTACGCGGCCAAGCGCGAAGGCCGCAACCGGGTCAACCTGTCCAGCAGCCGGCATGTGCAATTGAGCCTGGTCTAGCTCAGCCTTGCGGCAGGACATCCGCGCCGACTGGCGTGGACAGCGGGACGGGTGCGGGTTACAACAGGCATTCGTTCCGGCTGGGGGTTTTCCGATGCGCGCGATGAGTTCGTTCCTGCTGTTTGCCGTGGCACTGGCGGCGCTGCCGTCATCGGCCGTGGCCGCCGACCCTGCCACCGAGCCTGCAACGCTGGCGCCGTCGATCAACGCCACCGATTTTGCCCGCTACGAGAAGACGCTCAGTTCCGACGACTTCGGCGGGCGCAAGCCCGGCACGGTCGGTGCGCAGCGCACGCTGGATTTCCTGGTCGACGAGTTCAAGCGCATGGGGCTGCAGCCCGGCAACCACGGTTCCTGGTTCCAGACCGTGCCGGCGGAGAGCACCTTGCTGCTCAACGACAAGGTGAAGCTGCAGATCACCGCCGGCGCGCAGCACGCCAGTTTCGCCAACCAGCAGGACATGGTGGTGCAGACCCTGCAGGGGAAAGCGCAGGTGGACCTGAAGGATTCGCCGGTGGTGTTCCTCGGCTACGGCGCGGATGCGCCGAACTGGCACTGGAACGATTACGCCGGCGTGGACGTGAAGGGCAAGACGGTGATCGTGCTGGTCAACGATCCGGGCTTTGCCAGTGGCGATCCGACGTTTTTCAACGGCCGCGCCATGACCTACTACGGGCGCTGGACCTACAAGTATGCCGAGGCCGCGCTGCAGGGCGCGGCGGCGTGTTTCATCGTGCACACCAGCGACGCGGCGGCGGGTTATCCGTTCAGCGTGTTGCAGAACGGCAACCGCGGCCCGCAGCTGAGCCTGCCGTCCAGCGTCGACCCCGCGCCGCGCCTGCCGGTGGCCGGCTGGCTCACCCATGCCGCCGCCACGCGCCTGTTCGCCGCCGCCGGCAAGGATTTCGACGCGCTTGCCGCGGCAGCGGCGAAGCCGGGATTCAAGGCCGTGCCGCTCGGCGCGACCGCCTCGATCAGCCTGAGGAACAAGATCGGCCACTTCGAATCGAAGAACGTGCTGGCGATGATCCCCGGCGACTACAAGCCCGACGAGGTGGTCGTCTACACCGCGCACTGGGATCACCTGGGCACCGACCCGTCGCGGCCGGGGCACAAGGTGTACGGCGGCGCGATCGACAACGGCACCGGCCTGAGCATGCTGCTGGAAATCGCCGGCGCGTTCGCGCAGCAGCGCACGCCACCCGAGCGCAGCATCCTGTTCTTCATGCCCACGCTGGAGGAGTCGGGCCTGCTCGGCTCACAGTACTACGCGGCGCAGCCGGTGTTTGCGCTCAACCGCACCGTGGCCGACATCGCGGTGGACGCGCTGCCGATCATCGGCCGTGCGCACGACATGACCGTGATCGGCAAGGGCCAGTCGCAGTTGGAGGACATGCTGGCCGACGTGCTGAAGAGCCAGGGTCGGGTGATCTCGCCCGAGACCACGCCGGAGAACGGTTTCTACTTCCGCTCCGACCACTTCAACTTCGCCCGCGCCGGAGTGCCGGCCATGCTGGCCAGTTCCGGCCTCGACCTGCTGGAGGGCGGCGAGGCGGCCGGTCGCAAGGCCGCCGAGGATTACACCGCGCA
>CALCWL010000313.1 GCA_937906285.1 uncultured Rhodanobacter sp.
GCCACGATGGCGGCACGCCATGCTTCGACGTCGCCGGGCGGCAGCAGCACGCCGGTGACGCCGGGCTGCAGCGTTTCCGGGATACCGCCGATGTCGCTGGCCAGCACCGGCAGGCCGGCCGCCTGCGCCTCCACCGAGACGCGCCCGAAGGTCTCCGTCGCGATCGACGGAAAGGCCAGCATCGACATGGCGCTGTAGTACGGGTGGATGTCGTTGACCCAACCCGGAAAATGGTGACGGCTGCCCAGCGGATGCGCGGCGGCGCGCTCGCGCAGCGCCGGCGCATCCGGCCCGTCGCCCAGCCACAGGCAATGCAGCTGCGGCTGCTGCGCCATCGCCGCGGTGGCGGCGTCGAACAGGGTGAAGATGCCCTTGCCCCGCTGCATCCGGCCGCAGTAGCCGAGCACGACCGGGTCGCCGAAGATGTCCAGGCTGCGCAGGATCGCGCTGCGCTGCACCGGATCGTGCCGGCACAGCGCCATGTTCACCGGGTTGTACAGCACCTGCACCAGGCCCGGCGGCACGCCGCGCTCGAGATAGGCGCGGCGCGCATGGCGGGACACGGCGAAGAAGCGGTGCGCCAGTCGCGGCAGCAACCAGGCCGAGACGCGCTTCATCGGCGGCACGCGGTGGCGGAACAGCACGACCGGGATGCGCAGCAGCCGCCCGATCACGATCAGCGGCCAGTACTCCTTGCCGAAGTTGCCGACCAGCCAGTGCGGCCGCCGCTGCCGCGCCGTGCGCAGCACCGCGGCGTAGCCGCGCAGGTCCAGCGCGTTGCGGAAGGTGGCGCGGTGCAGCTGCACCGCGCTGTCGGCAAGCTGCTGTTCGATCAGCCCGTCGGCGGCCGTGACCACGCCGACCTCGTGGCCGGCCCCGGCCAGCGCCTGCGCCAGCGCGACGAAATGAGTGGCCGCGCCGGTTTGCTCCGGGTTGGTGCCGACCAGCAGGAATTTCATGCGCGGCGATCCTCGTAGCCGGTCAGCACGCGCGCCGCGAACTGCGGCAGCAGGTGGTGCCGCGCCACCTGTATCCGCGGCAGTCGCCACAGGTCGGCGCCGGCCACGGCGCGCCCGCGGCGCGTGGTGGTGGCCGCCGCGTAGCCGGCTTCGCGGGCCACCGCGACCACGCGCTCGTCGATGTCGCCGTAGGGGTAGCAGAACTGGGTCACCGCGCAGCCGAGGCGATCCTCCAGGTCGGCCTTGCAGCCGTGGATCTCGCCGTGCAGGGCGGCGTCCGCACACTGGCTGAGTCGCGGGTGGCTGCGCGTGTGCGCGCCGATCTCCATGCCGGCGTCGTTCCAGCGGCGCATGTCCGCGGCGGACATCAGCGGCTTGCGGATGCCGAGCCGTTCGGCGTCCCACGTGTTGAAGCGGCCGATGCTGCCGCTGACCATGTAGATCGTGGCGCTGAAACCGAACGACTGCAGCACCGGCAGCGCCGCGTCGAGGTTGTCGACGTAGCCGTCGTCCAGCGTGATGGCGACGACCCGTCCGCGGCGTTCGCCGCGCAGGTACGGCAATGCCGCCGACATCGACAGGCCGGTGTAGCCCAGCTGCTGCAGCAGCCACATCTGTCGCGCGAATTTCGCGGGACTGACATACAGACTGCGGTAACTGCGCAAGCCTGCGGGGGCCACCGCGATGTTGTGATACATGAGCACGGGCACGATCTGGCCGCCCGCCTTTCCCGCCTTGTCCATGCCTGTTCCGCCGCACCCGGGTTGGCCCACCGGCACGCATCGGCCGGTGGCATCGGCCGGCATTCTCCGGGCGGGCGGCTTTCAGCCGGCTTACGCAGGCGCAGGCTGGCGTTTCAGTGTCGTCACGGGCACTTCGCTCAGCTGTTGCGCGGGATGCTCACGTGCACGCGCAGGCCGTGGCCGAACGGCGAGTCGAGCAGCTCGATGCTGGCGCCGTGCAGCTCGGCGGCGCGCTGCACGATCGACAGGCCGAGGCCGTAGCCTTCGCCGCGGCTGCTCGATTCGCGGTGGAAGCGGGCGAACACCGCGGCGCGCCGTTCGGGCGGGATGCCGGGGCCGTCGTCGGCCACGTCGATGGTGGTGGTGACCACCCCTTGCGTGATCGACAGCTGCACCTGGCCGCCGGCCGGCACGTGGCGCATGGCGTTCTCGATCAGGTTGCGCAGCAGCGCAGCCAGCGCGGCCTCGTGGCCTTGCATCCGCAGCGGCTGGTCGTCGTGGCTGAAGCCCAGCTCGGCGCCGCTTTCGGCGATCACCGGAGTCAGCTCCTCAATCACGTCGCTGGCCACGCGCACCAGGTCGACCGGCTGGCGCTGCTCCGGCGCGGTGCCGGATTCCAGCCGCGCCAGCGCCAGCAACTGCTCGACGCGCCGCGCCAGCGCGGCCACGTTGTGGCGCGCACCGACCAGGCTGGCCTCCGCTTCGGCGGCGTCGCGGGTGGCCATGGCGCTCTCGATGTTGAGCATGATCGAGGCCAGCGGCGTGCGCAGTTCATGCGCCACATCGGCGCTGAAACGGTGCTCGCGCTCCAGCGCATCGGCAAGGCGTTGCAGTTGACCGTTCAGTGCATCGAGCACGGGCTGCAGCTCCAGCGGCGCCCGTTCCAGCACGATCGCCTCGCGACTGCCGAGCGCGCGTGAGGCCAGTGCGCCGGTCAGCGATTGCAGCGGACGCAGGCCGCGCCGCACCGCCCAGCCGACCAGCAGGCCGAGCAGCGGCAGCCCGATCAGCAGCGGCAGGGCATGGTCGAACCACAGCGCGCGCAGGATGTCGCGGCGGCTGTCGTAGCGCTCGCCGGTGCGGATCACCAGGCCGTCGCGCGGGTCGGGCAGGGTGAACAGGCGCCAGCGGTAGCCGTTGACGCGGATGTCGCGGTATTCGCCGTCGCCGGCCTGCGGCGCGGGCAGCGCGGCGAGGTTGGTGGTGGCCATCACCAGGCGGCCGGCGCGGTCGAACACCTGGAAGCCGACCTCGGACTCGAAGGTGTGGTCGCGCCGGCGCGTCGCCTGCATCTCGGGTGCCTCGATCGGCACCAACTGGCCATGCTGGCCGTGGCCGCGCAACACGTCGGGGCCTTCCTGGCCGAGGATCACCTGCAGCGTGCGGGCCGACTGCGCCAGCCGGCCGTCGGACAATTCGTTGACCTCCTGCATGGTGCGCCGGAAGCTGAGCACCGCCAGCGGCAGCAGCACCGCCAGCATCACGCCGATGATCAGCCAGCGCAGCCGGCCGCGCAGGCTGGGCTGGCTCATTCGGGCTCCCGCGGGATCATGTAGCCGAAGCCGCGCACGGTGCGCACGGTGTCGTAGCCGAGTTTCTTGCGCAGCGTATGCACCAGCACCTCCAGCGCGTTGTCGCCGACCACGGTGTCCAGACCATACAGCGAGTTGACCAGGCTCTCGCGACGCACCAGCTTGCCGGCGCGTTCCAGCAGGATCTGCAGCAGGGCGAATTCGCGCCGGGTCAGTTCGACTGCCTCGCCGCGGCAGGTTACCTGCGAGGTGCCCAGGTCCAGCGTCAGCGCGCCGACCTCGATGTGGTTGACCGCCAGGCCTTGCGCGCGCCGGCTCAGCGAGCGGATGCGCGCGCACAGCTCGTCCAGGTGGAACGGCTTGATCAGGTAATCGTCGGCGCCGGCATCGAGCCCGTGCACGCGCGCCTGCAGGCCGTCGCGCGCGGTCATCACGATCACCGGCGTGGTGACGTGGCTGCGGCGCGCCTCGACCAGCACGTCGAGACCGTCCTTGCCAGGCAGGCCGAGATCGAGCAGCACCAGGTCGGCGGTTTCGTCGCGCAGCGCGATCAGTGCCTCGCGGCCGTCGCGCAGCCAGCTCACCGTATAGGCGAGGCGTTCCAGCGCGCGCTGGATCGCGGCGCCGAGCTGGGCGTCGTCCTCGACCAGGATGATGTGCACGAACAGGCTCCGGTGTGGCGGCGGCCCGGGGGATTATCCGTGTGCCGGCTTAAGAAGTGCTTATGGCGCAGTCGACGCTTCCACGGCATGCGGGCTGCGAGATCCGGACGGAGCGTTCGACCGCGTGCCGCCGGCGATCAGCCGGGCTCGGCCGGGCGCAACAGCTCGTCCAGCGGCTGCGCCTTGCCGAACAGCCAGCCCTGGGCAAACGCCACGCCGTGCTGACGCAGGAACTCGGCCTGGGCGTGGGTCTCCACTCCTTCGCTGATCAGCGTGAGCTTGAGCGAGCGCGCCATCGCGATGATGTGCAGCACCACTTCGCTGGTGACCGACCCGGTGCCGATGGCGTCGACGAAGATCTTGTCGATCTTCAGGCAATCGGCGCGCAGCTGGGTCAGTTGCGACAGACCGGAAAAGCCGGTGCCGAAGTCGTCGATCGCCACCCGGATGCCCAGCGCATGGATGCGCGCGATGGTGCGGTTGGCACTGGCCGGGTCGACGAAGGAGCTCTCGGTCACCTCCACCACGATGTTGTGCACGCCGATGCCGGGGGTGGTCAGCAGGCGCTGCAGGTGCTCGACGACTGCGCCGGACAGCAGGTCGCTCGGCGCCAGGTTGACGCTGATGTAGCAGCCCGGATATCGGCTGAAGAAGCGTGGCCCGTCGATGGCGACGCGGGCGAGCACGTATTCGGTGAAGCGGGCGGTCAGTCCGCAGTCGGCCGCGGCCTGCACGAACAGCGCCGGGCGCATGCCGATCTGCTTGTTGGCGGGCCAGCGCAGGAGTGCCTCGGCCCCGGCCATGGTGTGGGAGCCCAGTTCGACGATCGGCTGGTAGTACAGCACGAACTCCTGCCGGTTCAGTGCCGCCCGCAGCAAGGCCGGCAGCGACGCACGCTGGCGCGCGAACATGACGATGGCGCCGACCATCGCCGCGCCCAGCGCCAGCCCGACGGGAAGCAGCACCAGGGCAAGATCGCGCAGGCGGGCAATCAGCCAGGCGCGCGGAATCGCCGCGTAGGCACCCACGTCGAAACGTTGCGAGTCTTCGATGGCCACCAGGTAGTGGCCGTCGTAGAAGATCGTGCGCGACGCCTTGCCGTGCTGCTGCAGCCACGCCGGGTCGAAGTGGCCGTGATGGGCCCAGACCTTGCCGGCGCTGCGCCCGAACACGCCCTGCGCAAGGTCCGGCACGGAAGGGCTTTCGACCAGCAGGCTGTCCGGGGAAACGGCCGTGGCGTAATGGCCATCGCCGAGCACCACGAACGGGCGGCTGCCGTCGATGGAGACCGGGAAATGCACCCGTGTCCCTTTCGGGCTCACGTACGCCGGTGGTCCCATCTGCATGCCGTCGACCTGCGGGCCGATGGCCGAGCAGGCGATGCGGTCGCCGGAGACGTAGGCAGCCGTCTGCACATGGTCGTAATCGAGCAGAATCCGGCGCAGCTGCGCGCGCTTCGCCTCGGAGCACGTGCCGGAGGGGTCCAGACCGGTCAAGCGCTGATAGGCGGCCGCGGACTGTTCGCCCACCGCTTCCGTGCGATGGATGATCGTGCTGGCAATGTTCGATGCCTGGGCGCCGGCTTCCTCCATCGACTGGTGGCGGGCGATCAGCAGTGCCGCCACCAGCGGCAGGACGATGGCCACGGTGCACAACGTCAGCGCGATGGTGGTGGCAAACCGCCTTGGCATCGTTTCCCCTTGCCGCGCCGGTGTCCGGACGGCTCGTCGGAGCCTTGATGATGCACCAACGCTGCTGTCGTGCCTATCGGCTCACGCGCCGGCGGCACGCCTCAGAAGCGCAGGTGCACGAACAGCGAGGGGCCGTCCAGTTTCATGTCGAGATTGGCGTGGTAGGCGTGCTTGCGCTGGTGCAGCACCACGCGGCTGTAGCCGTATTCGGCGCCGAAACCCAGGTGCGGCCAGGGCAGCCATTCCACGCCCAGCGCGGCATTGACGATGTGGCCGCTGAGCCGGCCGCCGTTCTTCTTCACCCCGGCGGCGGCGGCGTACATGCGCCACTGGTCGTTGAACGCATGGCGCCAGCCGAGCTGCAGCATCGGTGCCCAGGCGCCATCGCTGGTGCTGGAGGAAACCTGCCCCACCGGCTCGCCGTTGACGCTGGCCTCGCCGCTGATGCCGGCATGCACGCGGTAGTAGGCGCCGCCCAAGCCCAGCCCGAACACGTCGTTGCCGCGGCCGAACCACCAGCGCCAGGAGGCGCTGCCGAAGTCGAAATTCAACTTGCCGCGCACCGTGGCGGCGGCCTCGTAATCGTTGCCCGCGTAGCTGATCGAGCGCGCCAGGCTCCGGCGGCGCGAGCGGTTGACGCTGTAGTAGTCCAGCGAGAAACCCTGGCTGTCGCCGACCAGGAAATCCAGTCGCGCGCGCGGCACGCGCTTGCGATCGTTGAAGCCGAGGTCGTTCTCCAGGCTGAAGTTGCCGCCGTACCGGCCGCCCGCATCGCTGGCGCCGAGGGTGGTGTCGACGTGCGCGTCGTAGCCGCCCAGCCACAGACTGACCCGATCGAGTGCGGGCGACTGCTGCGCGCAGGCCAGCCCGCTGGCCAGTGCCAGCGGGAGCAAGGCGGCGGCACGCCGCGCATGCCGGCGGATCGGGGGATGGATCATCTGCCGTGTCTCCGGGTGGTGACGAATGCTGCGGGGCATTCATGGCCATCCTGATTCCCGCGGACATGGTAGGAACAGCGCGTGTGCAAGCGCCGTGCAGGTCGTTGCCGCTTGCGCGCGGCGAACGATAGAATCGGAAAAGGAGTCCGGACGGTTCTGGCCGCCACGCTCCCAGCCCAGAGGTGAGCGCATGCGGGCGATCGCGACGATGGCCTGCCATGCCGCGCGCCTGCATGACAGCTGGTTCGAGGCGGTTGTCGTGCGTGATGCACCGGGGCGCTGGTCCGGTGACGGGCGACACCGACGATGTTTCCATCGAACGCAGTGAGCGATGCCCGACAACCTCATCCCAGGCGCCATCCTCTGTCTGCCCTTCGCGTCGGCCGCGGTGACGTGGCTGATGCGCGAGCGCGGGCACAATCGCGCCGCCTGGCTGATGACCGGTGCCGCGCTGCTCGGTCTGGCGCTGTCGCTGTGGCTGGCGCCGGCGATCTTCGCCGGCGAGGTGCTGCGCCAGAGCATGCCGTGGGCGGGCTCGCTGGGGCTGGACCTGGTGCTGCGGGTCGACGGCTTCAGCTGGCTGATGATGCTGCTGATCTGCGGCATCGGCACGCTGGTGGGCGTGTATGCGCGCTACTACATGTCGCCGGACGATCCGTTGGCGCGCTTCTTCGCGCTGCTGCTGGCGTTCATGGGGTCGATGCTGGGCATCGTGATGTCCGGCAACGTGATCCAGCTGGTGTTCTTCTGGGAGCTGACCAGCCTGCTCTCGTTCCTGCTGATCGGCTACTGGCACAACGGCGCGTCGGCGCGCGACGGCGCGCGGATGGCGCTGATCGTCACCTCCGGCGGCGGTTTCTGCCTGCTCGCCGGCATGCTGCTGCTGGGCCACATCGCGGGCAGCTACGAGCTGGACGCGATCCTCGCCGCGGGCGATGCGGTGCGCGCGCATCCGTGGTACACGCCGACCCTGCTGCTGGTGCTGCTCGGCGCATTCACCAAGAGCGCGCAGTTCCCGTTCCACTTCTGGCTGCCGCAGGCGATGTCGGCGCCGACGCCGGCGTCCGCCTACCTGCACTCGGCCACCATGGTGAAAGCCGGCGTGTTCCTGCTGGTGCGTTTCTGGCCGGTGCTGGGCGGTACCGCCGAGTGGTCGTGGATCGTCGGTGGCACGGGCCTGGTCACGCTGATCCTGGGCGCCTACGCGGCGATGTTCGAGCAGGACATGAAGGGCGTGCTGGCCTATTCGACGATCAGCCACCTGGGCTTGATCACCATGCTGGTCGGGCTGGGGAGTGCGCTGGGCGTGGTGGCGGCGATCTTCCACATCGTCAACCACGCCACCTTCAAGGCCTCGCTGTTCATGGCCGCCGGCGCGGTCGACCACGAGGCCGGCACGCGCGACCTGCGCAGGCTCGGCGGGCTGTACCGGGTGATGCCGGTCACCGCCACGCTGGCGCTGGTGGCCGGTGCGGCGATGGCCGGCGTGCCCTTGTTGAACGGCTTCCTGTCGAAGGAGATGTTCTTCGCCGAGACGCTGGCGGCGCGCCAGGGCCCGCTGCTGGACGCGATCTCGGTGGTGATCGCGGTGGCGGCCAGCGCGTTCGGCGTGACCTATTCGATCCGCTTCGTGCGCGGCGTGTTCTTCGGCCGCATGCCCGCCGACCTGCCGCGCGAGCCGCACGAGCCGCCGCTGTGGATGCGCTTCCCGATCGGCTTTCTCGCGCTGGCCTGCCTGCTGGTGGGCGTGTTGCCGGGGCAGGTGATCGGGCCCACGCTGCGGGTGGCGGCCGGCGCGGTGCTCGGCGCGGACACGCCGGCGTACAGCCTGGCGGTGTGGCACGGCCTGACCACGCCGCTGCTGATGAGCGTGTTCGCCTTCGTCGTCGGCTGCCTGCTGTTCGTCAGCCTGCGTCGCCGCTTCGACGCCATCGAGACGGCGCCGCTGACCAGCCGTTTCAGCGGCAAGCGGATCTTCGAGCGCGCGCTGGCGGTGTTCGCGGCGGACTGGCCGCAGCGCATCGAGCGGCTCTACCCGAGCCGGCGGCTGCAGTCGCAGTTGCTGTGGATCGTGCTGCTCGCCCTGCTGGCCGGCGCTCTGGCAGCGGCCAGCGCGCCATTCGAGGTCGGCCTGCACTGGTCCAGCATCGATCCGGCATTCGCCCTGCTGTGGCTGCTCGGTGCGGCCTGCGCGATCGGCGCGGCGACCCAGGCCAAGTTCCACCGCCTCGCCGCGCTGGTGCTCAGCGGCGGCGCCGGGCTGGTCTCGTGCGTGAGCTTCGTGTGGCTGTCGGCGCCGGACTTGGCGGCCACCCAACTGCTGGTGGAGGTGGTCACCACGATCCTGATCCTGCTCGGCCTGCGCTGGCTGCCCAAGCGCATCGCCGGCTTCGCGCCCGAAGGGTGGCGCCAGCGCTTTCGCCGGCGCCGCGACATCGTGATCGCGCTGGCGGTGGGCGTCGGCGTGGCCAGCCTGGCCTATGCGGCGATGATGCATCCGGTGGCCGACTCGATCTCGCGCTTCTTCCTCGATCGCGCCTACGTCGAAGGCGGCGGGCACAACGTGGTCAACGTGATCCTGGTCGATTTCCGCGGCTTCGATACCCTGGGCGAGATCAGCGTGCTGGCGATCGTGGCGCTGACCGTGTTCGCCCTGCTGCGCCGCTTCCGCCCGGCCGCCGAGAGCATCAGCGCGCCGGAGCAGCAGCGCCAGCAGACGATGCTGGAGGCGGACGAGCCGGGCCGGGCGGCGGATCATTCGCTGACCGACTACCTGATGATCCCGGGCCTGATCATCCAGCTGATGGCGCCGGTGATCCTGCTGTTCGGCATGCACCTGTTCCTGCGCGGGCACGACCTGCCGGGTGGCGGCTTCGTCGCCGGCATCACCGTGGCGGTGGCGCTGATCCTGCTGTACATGGCGCGCGGCGCGCGCTGGGTGGAGTCGCACCTGCGCGTGCTGCCGCTGCGCTGGATCGGCGCCGGGCTGCTGCTGGCCGTGTGCACGGGGCTGGGCTCGCTGCTGTTTGGACGTCCATTCCTGACCAGCCACTTCCAGTACCTGCAACTGCCGCTGCTGGGCCGGGTGCCGCTGGCCACGGCCCTGCTGTTCGACCTGGGCGTGTTCGCCGTGGTGGTGGGCGCCACCATCCTGATGCTGATCGCGCTGGCCCACCAGTCGCTGCGCCGGCCGCGCCAGGCGGCGGCCGCTGCCGCGGAAGGGGAGGTCTGATGGAACTGGTGCTGGCCGCCGCCATCGGCATCCTCGCCGCCTCCGGCGTGTGGCTGCTGCTGCGCCCGCGCACGTTCCAGGTGATCATCGGGCTGACCCTGATCTCCTACGCGGTGAACCTGTTCATCTTCTCCATCGGCGGGCTGCGCACCGGCGCCGATCCGGTGCTGCACGAGGTGGCCGGCGACGTCGCGCAATACACCGACCCGCTGCCGCAGGCGCTGGTGCTCACCGCGATCGTGATCGGCTTCGCCACCACGGCGCTGTTCCTGGTCGTGCTGCTGACCTCGCGCGGGCTGACCGGCAACGACCACGTCGACGGCGAGGACGGCACGCCGTGAGCAACCACCTGGTCATCGCGCCGATCCTGCTGCCGCTGCTGGTGGCCGCGCTGCAGCTGCTGGTCGGCGAAAGGCGCCGGCGCACCACGCTGGCGCTGAGCATCGCCTCCTGCACGGGGCTGGTGCTGGCCTGCGCCGCGCTGATGCACGCGGTATCCGGCGGCGAGGCGCTGGCGGCCGTCTACCGCATCGGCGACTGGCCGGCGCGCTTCGGCATCGTGCTGGTGGCGGATCGCCTGTCCGCGCTGATGGTGCTGCTCACCAGCGTGCTGGCGCTGGCGTTGCTGCCTTACGCGCTGGGCCGCTGGCAGCATCGCGGCGGCCATTTCCAGCCGCTGCTGCAGTTCCTGCTGATGGGCCTGAACGGCGCCTTCCTCACCGGCGACCTGTTCAACCTGTTCGTGTTCTTCGAGGTGCTGCTGGCGGCGTCCTACGGCCTGGCGCTGCACGGTTCGGGCGCGCGCCGGGTCAGCGCGGGGCTGCACTACATCGCGGTGAACCTGACCGCCTCGATGCTGTTCCTGCTCGGCGTCAGCCTGATCTTCGGCGTCACCGGCACGCTGAACATGGCGGCGCTGGCCGAGTTGATCCCGCACGTGCCCGAGCGCACCCGCGCGCTGCTGCACGCGGGCGCGGCCATCCTCGGCGTGGCGTTCCTGATCAAGACCGCGATGTGGCCGCTGGGTTTCTGGTTGCCGCGCACCTATGCGGCCGCGGCGCCGGCAGTGGCGGCGATGTTCGCGCTGATGACCAAGGTCGGCATCTACGTGCTGCTGCGCCTGGGCCTGCTGCTGTTCGGCGACGGCGCCGGCCCCGCCTCGGCGCATTTCGGCAGCCAGTGGATGCTGTGGGGCGGCGCGGCGACGGTGGTGGCCGGCACCATCGGCATGCTCGGCGCGCGCGACCTCGGCAAGCTGGCCGGCTACAACGTGGTGATCTCCGCCGGAACGCTGCTGGGCGCGATCGGCCTGCAGCAGGAGGCGGTGACCACCGGCGCGCTGGCCTACCTGGTGATCTCCACGCTGGCGATCGCCGCGTTCTTCCTGGTGGCCGGCCTGCTTGCCTCCGACGGCGACGACGAGACCGACGACACCCTGCTGCTGGAGCCCTACGAGCAGCCCGGCGAGACGCCCGCCAACGAGAGCCTGTATGCGCAGGAGGACGAGAGCCGTGTGGTGATCCCGGCGCCGATCGCGATGCTGGGCCTGAGCTTTTCCGCCTGCGCCGTGCTGCTGGCGGGGTTGCCGCCGCTGTCCGGCTTCCTGGCCAAGTTCGCCCTGCTCTCGCCGATGCTCGAGATCGCCGGGCGCGGCGCGATGGTGCTGTTCGTGCTGGTGGTGGTGGCTGGCTTGTGCACCGTGATCGCGCTGTGCCGCGCCGGCATCCAGATCTTCTGGGTCGAGCCGGAGCGCATCTTCCCCAAGGTGCGCCTCACCGAGAGCATCTCCATCGCGCTGCTGCTGGGGCTGTGCCTGTTGCTGACGGTGTGGGTCGAGCGGCCGCTGCACTACCTGCGCGGCACCGCCGACCAGCTGCATGCGCCGCAGAACTACATCCACGCGGTGCTGCCGGATACGGAGGCGGCGCCATGATCCGCCGCTGGCTGCCGCATCCGCTGCTGAGCGCGCTGCTGCTGCTCATCTGGCTGATCTTCAACCAGAGCCTGGCGCCCGGCACGGTGCTGCTCGGCATCGCCTTCGGCATCGCGCTGGGGCGCATGTTCGACCTGCTGGACCCGCCGAAGGCGCGCCTGCGCCACTACCCGCTGCTGCTGCGCCTGTTCGCGCGCGTGGTGCTGGACATCGTGCGCTCCAACCTCGCGGTGGCGCGCATCGTGCTGTTCGGCAAGCGCCCGATGCGCTCGGGCTTCGTGGCGATCCCGCTGCAGCTGACCGACCGCTACGGCCTGGCCGTGCTCTCGTGCATCATCACCTCCACCCCCGGCACGATCTGGGTCAGCTACGACTCCAGCGCCAACATCCTGCTGATCCACGTGCTGGACCTGGTCGACGAGGCGGGCTGGATCGACTCGATCAAGCAGCGCTACGAGCGCCCCCTGCTGGAGATCTTCCAATGAGCCATGCCCTGCTCGACGTGGCGATCGGCGCGGCGCAGATCCTGCTGCTGCTGGCGATGGCCTTCTCGCTGATCCGCATGGTGCGCGGACCGCGTGCGCAGGACCGCGTGCTGGCGCTGGACGCGCTGTACGTCAACGCGATGATCCTGCTGCTCACCATCGGCATCCGCAGCGGCAGCATGCTCTACGTCGAGGCCGGCCTGGTCATCGCCCTGCTCGGCTTCGCCAGCACGGTGGCGCTGTCGAAATTCCTGATGCGCGGGCAGGTGATCGAATGAGCCACCTCGACGCGCTGCCGCCGTGGGTGGCCGTCACCGTTGCCGTGCTGGTGCTGCTGGGCGCGCTGTTCGCCTTCGTCGGCTCGCTCGGCCTGCTGCGCCTGAAGAACTTCTACCAGCGCGTGCACGCGCCCACCCTGGGCACCACGCTGGGCACGTTCTTCATGCTGGCCGCCTCGATCACCTGCTTCTCGGTGCTGCACGCGCGGCCGATCTTCAACGAAGTGCTGATCGGCGTGTTCCTCACCCTGACCACCCCGATCACCCTGATGCTGCTGGTGCGCGCGGCGCTGTACCGCGACCGCGAGGAAGGTTCGCAGGACGTGCCGCAGCTGACGTCGAAGGACTGACGCGCGGAGCCGCTGCAACCGCAGCGACTCCGCGCAATGCCGGTGGGATTACAGCGTCCGCTCGAAATCCCGCACCTGGCGCTTGGCCTCGTCGCGCGCGATGCCGTAACGCTCCTGCACCTTGCCGACCAGGTATTCGGTATTGCCCTCGGCCCGGGTCAGGTCGTCGTCGGTCAGGTCGCCCCACTTGGCCTTGATCCTGCCGGTGAGCTGTTTCCAGTTGCCCTGGATGCGGTCGTCGTTCATGTCATGTCACTCCGTTTGCGAATGGGGATGACAGGCGTGCCGTTGCAACCCGTCGCGGACCACTATCCGCATGGCGGCGTTAGGGCGAGGTGGTGGCGACGTGCAGGGCTGGGGCGGGTGTTCAGGCGGGGATGCATGGCGGGCGCCACGCGCGCAGGATGGTGGGCCCACCAGGACTCGAACCTGGAACCAAGGGATTATGAGTCCCCTGCTCTAACCATTGAGCTATAGGCCCGCGAGCGTGGGAGTTTACCGTAGGGCGTGGCGCGCCCACGAGATCGGACCTGCGCCGAAACCAGGAAGCCCCGCGTCGGCGGGGCTTCCTGGCGGGCGCGGCGGGTTGTCCGGTCATTGCCGGGCTTGCTGGGGCACCTTGCGCACCTTGTCCATCGGGTAGCCCAGCGCCTTCACCCGCGCCAGCAGCGCGTCGTAGTCGGCCTGCGCGATGGTCGGCGTGCGCGCCATCACCCACATGTAGTCGCGCGCATCGCGGGCCACGATGACCTGGCTGTAGTCGTCCTTCAGCCAGGCCACGATGTACTGCGCCTTCAGCGGCCAGAACACCTGCACGCCCCACACCGCGTTGCCGCTGCCGGGCTTGACGAAGCCGGTGGAGTGGATCTCCTTGCGTTCGCCGTCGAAGCTGCCGTTGCGGAAGTGGAACGAGGTGGCGACGTCGCCATCGGGCTTCAGCGTGTAGACCTCGAGCGCGTCGTACGCGTTCTTCTCGAAGCGGGTGGGGATGGTGGCGATCACGTACCAGTCGCCCATGAAGCGGGGCAGGTCGACATGGGGCACCGGCGTGATCGGCGGCAGCTCCCTGGCGAAAGTGTTGACGTTGAAAAGCATGAGGCAGGCCAGCATCAAGGTCGTCAGGATTTTCATGGCGTCTCCGCGGCGATCGAGGGGCGGGTGTCGACCGCGGGGCGAACGAAGCGGTAGTGCGCGACCAGCCACTGCTGGCCGTCGGCGTAACCGAACAGCTCGGCGCAGGACATCCAGAACATGCGCCAGCGCTGGAACCACAGTGGCGCGGCCGTGCGGCCGTAGGCCTGCGCCAGCACCTTCATCACCTCGTCGCGGTGGGCGTCCTGGTTGGCCAGCCAGTGGTTGGCGGTGCGTTGGTAGTGGGTGCCGTCGACATGCCAGCGCTGCTCGATGTGCAGCGCGGACTGGAACCACAGCAAGGTGTCCGACGCCGGCATCAGCCCGCCGGTGAAGAAGTGCCGGCCCATCCAGTTGTCGTCGCCCTCGGTCTCGAACGGATACATCGCCGTGCGGTGCGCGAAGATGTGCACGAACAGCTTGCCGCCGGGTTTCAGCCAGCCGGCGATGCGGCTCAGCAGCGTCTCGTAGTTGCGCATGTGCTCGAACATCTCGATCGACACGCAGCGGTCGAACCGCGCCGGATCGAGTTGCAGCGCGTTGACGTCGCAGGTGATCACCTGCACGTTGAACAGGCCACGTCGGCGGCATTGCGCCTCGATGTGCCGGCGCTGCGGGGTGGAGTTGGATACCGCGGTGATCCGCGCGCTCGGAAAATGCTCGGCCATCCACAGGGTCAGCGAGCCCCAGCCGCAGCCCAGTTCCAGTATCGACTGGCCATCGGCGAGCTGGGCGCGTTCGCCGTACAGCTTGAGCATCGCCTCCTCGGCCTGGTCCAGCGACTCGTCGCCGCGCGGGTAGTAGCAGGACGAATACTTGAGGCGCCGGCCCAGGCAGAGCTCGAAGAACGCCGGCGGCAGCTCGTAGTGCTGCGCGTTGGCCGCGTCGGTGTGGATCGCCACCGGGCTGTGGCGCAGCATCTCGATGCGCTGCGCATATCGCTCGGCTTGCGCGTCCAGGTCACCGGCCTGTTCCTCGCGCAGCCGTTGCGCACACAGTCGGCGGATGCCCTGGCGCAATAGGGCGTCGGGGATGCGGCCGCGTTCGGCCATGCCCAGCAGGCCTGGCGCGGGGCGCTCGCTGGCCAGTTCGGTGGAAGCGGGGGTGGTCATCGTGAGGGCCTCTTGGGAAACCAGGGAATCAACATGGGAGTGGTGCGTTGGTAATCGCGGTAGTCCTCGCCGCGCGTGCGCAGCGCCTGTGCCTCGGTGTACGGCACGCCGCTGATCCAGCGCAGGAACACGTACATGACCAGCGGCCCGGACCACGCCAGCCAGCCGATCGGCGAACCGAACGCCAGGCAGGCGTAGGCGAACCAGTGCAGCCATTCGAAGAAGTAGTTCGGGTGGCGCGAATACCGCCACAGGCCTTCGCGGCAGGTGCGTCCGCGGTTGGCCGGATCGGCGCGGAAGCGTGCCAGCTGCGCGTCGGCGATCGACTCGCCGACTACGCCCAGCAGCCAGATGGCCACGGCCGCGGCCAGCCACGGCGCGGACGCCTGCGGGTTGCGCGCGACCGCCGCGAACGGCAGCGCGAACAACACGATCAGGAAGGCCTGGAACTGGAAGAAGGCGAAGAACTTCCACTGCGCGCCCTGCCAGTGCGCGCGCAGGTTGCGATAGCGACCGTCCTCCGCTTCGCCACGCACGCGCCGCCAGAGGTGCAGGGACAAGCGCAGGCCCCACGCGCCGCCGAGCCATGCCAGCATCGCGCGTGTCCACGGCGCACCGCTGCCGGTGAACGCCAGCAGGACGGCGCTGCCGCCCACGCCCGCCGCCCACAGCACGTCGACGATGCCCGCATTGCTGCGCCGGCGCTGCCATTGCCAGCCCAGCGTCATCATCAGCGCGGCCAGCAGCCACACGATCAGAAGTTGCCACCAGGGATTCATGCGCGGGCTCCTCGCGTTGCCGACCGCGGCTGCGTCGAGGCGCTGCCGAGGCGCGCCAGCCACGCCAGCGCCGGTGTCGCCAGCGCCCAGCCGAGCGCCAGTGCCAGCAGCGCGCGCCACGTCGGTTCGGCAAACGTCACCACCTGCCAGCCGCGCGCCGCACCCAGATAGGCCAGCGGACCGCCGACCAGCCCCAGCAGCGCCGCCAGCCACAGCCGCGTCTGCAGGTAGCGCAGGGACTGGCTGAAGGTCAGCGCGAAGGTCACCCACAGCGCGAGAATCCAGCCCGGTGCCAGCGCCGGGTTCGGCCAGCCGGCCGCGTAATCGACCAGCCCGCTGCGACTGAGCGCGCCGTCCAGCAGGAAACCCATCACCAGCCCGGCGGCCATCAGGGCGAGATCGACGCGGACGTTGCGAGCGCAGGCCAGCTGCACCAGCGCGTAGACCAGCATGCCGAGCACGCCCGGCCACGCCAGCCCGTGACCTGCGCCGATCACCGCGACAAACCACACGGCCTGGTAGCCGATCAGGCTGAGCCAGAAACTCATGCCGGCCGGTCCGGCGACGAGGCGGCAGGGCGGTGGCCCGGCCTGGCCATCAGCAGGTGCGTCACGCCGATCGAGCGTTCGCGGAAGCCGCCTTCGCAATAGGCGAGGTAGAACTCCCACAGGCGCACGAAACGTTCATCGAAACCCTGCGCGCGCACTTGCGCCAGGTGGGCCATGAAGCGCTCGCGCCACGCCTTGAGCGTCAGCGCGTACGAACTGCCGAAGTCCTCCAGCCGGATCAGGCCGAGGTCGCTGGCGCGCGTCTTGGCCGCGAGCAGCGCGCTGATGGAGGGGATGAAGCTGCCGGGAAACACGTGGCGCTTGATGAAGTCGACCGACTTCAGCGCCTGCGCATAGCGGTGATCCTCGATGGTGATCGCCTGCACCAGCGCCAGGCCGTCCGCTTTCAGCAGGCTGCCGAGCTTGCCGAAATAGACGTCCAGATACGGTGCCCCGATCGCCTCGACCATCTCGATCGAGACCAGCTTGTCGTACTGCCCTTCGAGGTCGCGGTAATCCTCCAGCAGCAAGGTGACACGTCCTTGCATGCCGGCCTCGGCGACGCGCTGGCTGGCCAGCGCATGCTGCTCGCGCGAGATCGTGGTGGTGGTGACATGGCAGCCGTAGTGCTGTGCCGCGTACAGCGCGAAGCCGCCCCAGCCGGTGCCGATCTCGATCACCCGGTCGGTGGGCTTGAGGTCGAGCTGGCGGCAGATCCGCTCCAGCTTGCGCGCGGAAGCGGTTTCCAGCGTGTCGGCGGGGTCGCTCCAGATCGCCGAGGAGTACATCAGGTCCGCCGAGAGGAACAGGCTGAAGAAATCGTTGCCCAGGTCATAGTGCGCGGCGATGTTGCGGCGACTGCCGTCGCGGGTGTTTCGACGCAGTGCGTGCCACCATCGCATCGCCAGGCCGCCGAGCCGGGCCAGTCCGCTTTCCATGCCGTCGAGCAGGTCGCGGTTGCGCACCAGCAACTGGATCAGGCCGACCAGGTTGTCGCAGCGCCACTGGCCATCCATGTACGACTCGCCGGCGCCGACGCTGCCATGGCGCGCCACTGCGCGGTAGAAGCTCGGGTCCAGCACCTGCAGGTGGATCTGCAGCGTGGGCTTTGCGCTGGCGGGTTCGCCCAGCTCGGCCGTGCCGCAGGCGTCGCTCAGCACCAGGCGGCCGTGGCGCAGGCCGCGCATCCGCTCGAGCAGTTGCCGGCGCAGGTAGCGATCGAGCCCGCCGAAGGCGGCGTCGTCGCGGGTACGGGTGCTGGCGATGTCGTTCATGGCAAACCTCGGGAGCGGTGGTTTCAGTCGGCAGGACGCGCGGGCGGCGCCGGATGGTCGTGCACCGGATTGCGCTTCAGCCACAGCCGCAGTGCATGCCAGTGGATCGCGCCGACCACCTGGGCGGTCATCAGCGGATAGCGCCAGAGCACGCGCGCCAGCGACGCGCCGGTCAGCGGCAGGCGCTGCAGGTTCAGCGTGGCGTCGAACGTGCGCCGGCCCTCGCGCATCACGTTCATGTGCACGCGAAGGTCGTCGGCCGGCACGGTGAAGCGCCAGTCGTAGGTGCAGTCCATCGGCATGAACGGCGACACGTGGAAAGTCTTGGCGAAGTTCCAGTGCAGTGCGCGGCCATGCACCTGTGCGCCCTCGACCGGCAGCACATAGGCGTGGCGCTGCTTCCATGGCGTGTTGGTGATTTCGGCCAGCACCGCGAGCAGGGTTTCGCCGTCCTCGGCGTAGCAGTAGTAGAAGCTGACCGGGTTGAACACCATGCCGGCGTAACGCAGGTGGGTGAGCAGGCGGATCGGACCGCTCGGCCGCGTGCCGGTGACTTGCTGTACCCGCTGGCGCACCGCATCGGTCAGCGACAGGGTCGCCGGTCCCAGGTAGTCGCTGCGCCGGAACTGCGCCAGGTTGCGGTGCGTGGTCGACCACAACCAGCGCTCGGCGAAGAGCGCCTCGACCTCGTCCAGGTCCAGGTACAACTGAGCCATGCGATAGCTGAAAGCGTGCGCGTGCGGCTCGTGCCGCCGATGGCGCACCACGCCCTCGTACACGGCGCTGGCCAAGGGCGGCGTCGAGCTGGCCGGCTTCGTCGTCACGCGACCAGCTCCACCGGATGCGAAGGATGCGTCGCCACCGGCGCGCCGTCCAGCGGCCAGTGCACGCCGAGCGCCGCGGCCACCTCGACCGCGCTGCGCATGCCGTCCTCGTGGAAGCCCCAGCCCCAGTACGCGCCGGCGAACCACGTGCGGCGCCAGCCCTGGATTTCGGCCTTGCGCGCCTGCGCCTGCACCGAAGCCTGCGTGTAGACCGGATGGTGATAGCGCATGCGCGCCAGCACCTTGGCCGGGTCGATCGCCTCGTTGCGATTCAGGGTCACCACGAACGGCTCGGGCGAAGCGATGCCCTGCAGCAGGTTCATGCAGTAGCTGACCGTGCACGGCGCGGCGGGATCGCGCGGCAGCCATGCATTCCAGGCCGCCCACGCCTTGCGCCGGCGCGGCAGCACGCTGGCGTCGGTGTGCAGCACGGTGTCGTTGGCCTGATAGGTCATCGCGCCCAGGATCGAATGCTCGCGCTCGTTCGCGTCGCCCAGCAGGCGCAGCGCCTGGTCGCTGTGGCAGGCCAGCACCAGCTGATCGAAAGGCTCCGCCCCCGCCGCGCTGCATACCTCGACGCCGCCGGCGTGGCGCAGGATCGACTGCACCGGACAGTTCAGCCGTTCGCGCACCGGCCACTGCGCGCGCAGCGCCGCCACGTAGCTGGACGAGCCGCCCTTCACTACCCGCCACTGCGGGCGTCCGGCCAGTTGCAGCATCTGGTGATTGGCCATGAACTGCACCAGGTAACGCGCGGGAAACTGCAGGATCTGCGTGGGCGGCGACGACCACAGTGCCGAGGCCATCGGAATCAGGTGCTCGTCGCGGAACGCGGCGCCGTAACCGTGCTGCAGCAGGTAATCGCCGAGGCTGGTGGTGTCCTCGGGCGTGAGCAACAGCGCGGGCGCCTCGCGATAGAAGCGGGCGAGGTCGCGCACCATGCCGAGGAAGCGCGGCGACAGCAGGTTGCGGCGCTGGCAGAACAGCGTGTCCAGCGTGGTGGCGTTGTACTCCAGCCCGCTGGCCTCGCTGTGCACCGAAAAGCTCATCGTGGTCGGCTGCGAGGCCACGCCAAGCTGCGCGAACATCCGCGTCAGCAGCGGATAGTGCGCCGGGTTGTGCACGATGAAGCCGCTGTCGACGCGGTAACTCTTTCCCGCCTGCTCCACCTCGTGCGTATGGGTGTGGCCGCCGAAATAGCTGTTTGCCTCGAACAGCGTGACGTCGTGCCGGCGCGACAGCAGCCACGCCGACGCCAGCCCCGCGATGCCTGACCCGACCACGGCGACGCGCATCACTCAGCTCCCCGCCCTGGCCAGCACCCACGCCGGCACCGGTTTCAGCCCGCGCACCAGGCCCAGCCGCGCCATCAGCTTCAACCCGTACCAGGTCACGTCGACTTCCCACCAGCGGAAGCCCTGGCGGCTGGAGCCGGGGAAGAAGTGGTGGTTGTTGTGCCAGCCTTCGCCGAACGTCAGCAGCGCCAGCCACAGGTTGTTGCGGCTGTCATCCTTGGTGGCGTAACGGCGCTTGCCGAACCGGTGTGCCAGCGAGTTGATCGTCACCGTGGCGTGGAACAGCACGATGGTCGACACGAAGAAGCCCCATACCAGCATCTGCCCGCCGTCGGTGCCGAGCTGCGGCGCGACGTGATGCAACAGGACGCCGAGCGCGTAAAGGCCAACCGCCAGCGCGACCGGTACGGCGATGTCGAAGCGGTCCAGCCAGCGCAGCTCCGGGTACTTCGCCAGGTCCGGCACGCGCGCCAGGTCCGTGCGGAAGTTGCGCGGGGTCAGGAACCAGCCGACGTGGCTCCACAAGAAGCCGCGCTCGCGCGGCGAATGCGGGTCGGCCGACGTATCGGCCGCCCGGTGGTGCTGCCGATGATGCGCCGCCCACCACAAGGGCCCGCGCTGCACGCAGGAGGCGCCGATCACGGCGAACACGAATTGCACGCTGCGCGAGGTCTGGAAGGTGCGGTGCGAGAAGTAGCGGTGATAGAAGCCGGTGATGGCGAACATGCGCAGCGCGTAGAGCGCGCCGGCCACGCTCAACGCGACCGGCGACACGCCCACCCAGATCACCCCGAGGCAGGCCAGGTGCATCGCCACGAACGGCGCCGCGCGCAGCCAGTCGATGCGGTCCGCGCGGCTCTCTTCGAAGTTCATCACGGTGCTGGCGTCGAACCAGCGACGCAGCGTGCGCGCCACCCGGGAGCGCGCCGCGACCGTGCCACCGGCAGTTGCCCGCAGGGGCGAAGGAGTTGCAGGCGGTGTCGATCGAGCGGCCATCATGGAAACATCCGGTGAGCGATTCACTGACACATACGGTGCGAATGGCACCGCGGATGCATTGGGGTGCGAAAGTGCTCGTTCACGCCTCGTGGTTCGGGCCGGCATGGTCGGCGGCGTAACCCGGCCATGTCCATTCCGTCGGTATCGGTGTTCTCCGATGTTGCCGTGCCCGCCGCATGCGGGCTTGCGAATGGACGACCGCCACGAACGATCCCGCCGGTTCAGGACTGCCGGAGTCTGTCGTATGCGTCCAATGCGCGTTGGCGTGACTGGCCGAGATCGATCATCGGTGGCGGATAACCGCTGCGCTGAAGCAGGGCTGCATCCTTCCACGGCTCATGCAGCAGCGCCGTGGATGCGTCGGCCAGTTCCGGCAGCCAACGGCGCAGGTAGGTGCCATCCGGGTCGAATTTTTTCGCCTGGGTGAGTGGATTGAACACGCGAAAGTACGGCGCGGCATCGGCGCCGCAGCCGGCCACCCACTGCCAGCCCAGCGTGTTGTTGGCCAGGTCGGCGTCGACCAGGGTGTCGTGGAACCAGCGCGCGCCGTGGCGCCAGTGCTGGCGCAGGTTCTTGGTCAGGAAGCTGGCCACGACCATGCGCACGCG
>CALCWL010000314.1 GCA_937906285.1 uncultured Rhodanobacter sp.
CCTAGTTTAATTCAGGGTTATGTCCTGCTTTTGCACGTATCTCGGCTGAACCCCGTGTCGCTCCCGATTTCATTGCTTCAGGTGTACCGGCAAGCGACTTTGGTATGCGAAAGAGCCTGATTCTTTGCGCCCAACGCGGCCGTACCCGTCCGCAAAGCAGACATTGGATGTTTCGTGCTGAGACAGCGATCAGCGCTGTAGATACTCGCCTTGCAACAGGCCGCCCCATGCTTCGAACCACACTCTTCGCCGTGCGGGGCGACGCCGGGTATCGATGCCGTTCCAGGTGTCGGCAGGTGTCATACCCTGCAGATGCTGGTGAGGCCGCACATGGTTGTACCAGACAACGAAAAGATCGAGCGAGGCCGTCAGCGCCGGGCGATCCGGCACGGCCCATCGATCGAGCTTCTGCTTGAGCGTGCCGAAGAAGCGTTCGATGCGGCCGTTCTGCCAGGGGCAGTGCAATTCGGTGGTCTGGTGACGGATGCCAAGCCAGGCGAGGGAAAAGCGGAACAGGCGGCTCTGAAAAATGCTCTCGTTATCGGTACGGATGGCCCTGGGTTTGCCATGACGATCGATGGCGGCCAGCAGGGCGCGAAGAATTGTGGTCGACGCCTTGTCCCGCAATGCTTCCAGGGTCAGGCAACGCCGCGAACCATGGTCGACGATACCAAGCAGAAAGTGCAGATGGTTCTGTTCGTCGGTCTTGCCGGTGCCATCCATGCCCCAGACGCGGTTGGGCTTGCCGGGGCGGTAGACACGACGCTTAAGCTGTTGGCGCTGGAGCCGGATATCGGCCTGATAGTCACGCAGCGTACGCCACACCAGGTCGTGGCCGACCTTCATTTCCGTTGTGGCATGGCGTCCGTTAAACGTGTGAGCGAGTTTGCGGCAACTGAGCGTAGGCGCCCGAGCGGCCAGGGCGATGATTTCTCTGCGCACCCATGCGGGTTTGGCACGCGTGCGCACAGGCATGGGAGTCGACTCCCTGCGACGGCCACAGCGACAATGGAGCGGATCGCCTCGCTGCCTTCTTCGCAAGAGATGCGCCATGTCACGGAGAAGCCAGGCGATGATCCGAAACAACAGAACCACGGAGAATTCCTTCATTCCGGTGCGATGAAGTACTTTTCCGTGAAAGGCGGCAACAGTTTAGAAGAGTGGATGAAGTCGAGATCAAGCGGCCGGGACCCTAAACAATGCCTGCCGAATCCCTTGGCTCATAGGCGCCAACGGCAACGCACCGCCGATCGCCAGCGCGAGCCTCGGCTTCGACGTCTCCACGCGTTTCATCAGCTGTACTCAAATCCAGCGTCATTGCGGCCAATGCATATCCATTGTTTGGCGACTATCGCGTCGCCGGAAATCAATACTCCGCCAATACACGGCTGCCCAGGATCACCCTTAACCGGCCCAAGGCCCGCTTGTGCAACTGCGACACCCTGCCCTTGGTGACGCCGAGTCGGGCCGCGATGTCGACAAACGGCACGTGGTGGTAATAGTGCAGCGTGAGAATGACCTGCTCCCGCTCGTCCAGCTGCCCCAGCCCTTCGGTCACTGAAGCCTGCAACTCTTTCTTTTCCAGTTCGGCGTAAGCATCTGGCGGGGCCTCCGTGCCCGGAAAGGCCGCTTGATCGAGAAGAAAGCCGAGACCCAATCCTACGGTGATGGCCACGAAGGCATCAAGCGGGTCGGGCGCGGAACCGTCATCGAGTGACTGGGTACGTTCCGCCAGCGCGCCGGCCTGATCGCGCGCCCAAGCATCGCCCCGGGCTCCTGGTGCACGACCTTCGCGCAAGGTTCTCAAGCCATTGAATACGGCACCCCGTATGCGGTGGCGCGCATAGGTCTCGAACTTGATATGGCGATTCGGGTCGAAGCGGTCGATCGCCTCCAGCAATCCTATCAGCGCATTCTGGACGCAATCCTGCCAGGCATCTCCCAGGGAATGCACGCGCATGTATACGTCGCGCGCCACCAGCCGTGCCCAGGATGAATACTTGAGGATGAGCGCATCGCGGGCGACGGATTCGCGCCCACCACGCCATCGCTCCCAGAGCGTCTGTTCACCGCCGTCCAAGGTGCCTGCTCATCCGCTCAAATGTGATAACCACTCAGCAAAGCCTGGGCGAGCAAGGTCCACCCGTTCACCAGGAGGAACAGCAGGATCTTGAGGGGCAGACTGATGCTGGTCGGCGGCAGCATGATCATGCCGAGCGCCATGAGAATCGCCGCGACCACCAGGTCGATGAGCAGGAACGGCAGGAAGATCACGAAGCCGATCTGGAAGGCGGTATGCAGCTCGCTCAGCATGAATGCCGGTACGAGCTGCAGAACCCCGATGTCGTCGACCGACTTGGGCGTCGGCATTTTTGCCATGCGCAGGACGGCAAGCAGGTCGCCCTCGCGCGTCTGCCGGACCATGAACATCTTGAACGGCACGAACCCGCGCTCGACAGCGGCTTGCGCAGGGATCTCATGCCGCAGATAAGGGTCTACTCCCGCTTGCTTGGCCGCCTGGAACACCGGGTTCATCGCAAACAGCGTGAGGAAGATGGCCAGTGTGAGAAGGACACTATTGGGAGGAGTCTGCTGCAGGCCCAGCGCGCTTCGAACCATGGACAAGACGACGATGATGCGCGTGAACGAGGTCAACGCGATGACCAGCAGCGGGATAAACGAAAGAAGCGTAAGCAGCAGGAACGAGCGCAGGATCGGCGAGTTGTCTTCCGTCGCGGCACGGGCGATCGCATCCCGGATGGGTTCGGCGCACCATGCCAGCGCCGGCAGCGCGAGGCCAGCGAAGACCACGACCGCCACAACGAAAATCTTGCCTTTCCTCATGGCGTGCCACCCGGCCCAGTCGGCAAGCGACTCAACGGCGTGACGGTAGCCACAGTCCCCCGCACAGTCTCCACGACGAGGTACTCCGCCCCCCGATAAGCGATGACATGGGTGGTCGTGGCCATGCTCAACCGCCGTGAGGCCTTCACCTCGATGCCCTCCTCCGCCATCCCGCGCGCTCCTGGCCTTGAACCGATCGTCCAGCCGCGTCGGCGCGCGTACGCCAAGCCGCCCACCAGCGCCATCAGCGCGAGCAAGGTGATCGTCATCGCCATGGCAAGGCTGCCCGTCGAAACGGCGGGCGCATTTCGGTAGGGAATCGCCGACTGCGCCAGCTGTGCGCCGGACGTGACCGCCGCGAAAAGCCAGGCTGAACCCAAGGTGGGAATGCTCACAGGATCTCGGAGATCTTCAGGCCGAAGCGATCGCCGGCCGCCATCAGATGGCCGTGCGCAACGGGTTTGCCGTCAAGCATCAGCGTGACGGGGTCGTCGAGACTGGTATTCAGCTCGACGGCTTCGCCCTTGGCGAGCGAGAACAGCCGCTCGACGCTGAGCTGGGCGCTGCCCACCAGAACCTCCAGACGGACGGTGACGTGGCCCAGCAATGCCACATTGCGTTCAACGAGCGGCGCCCCGGCACGTTGCGGCTCGTCCGCTTCCTGCAGCGCAATCGGTGCAACGACGACTTCTTTCATGGCTTGTACTCTTCCTGCGAATGGATACCGTCCAGCATGACGGCACGTTTGGCTCCGACTCGGCGCAAGTAGCCGCCGGTGATGGCAATGCCCCCTTCGATCCGCATCGACAGCGGCTCCTCCAACGCCGTGTCTCCGACCAACAGCTCGCCAACGCGCAGATCCGTGAGTTGCGCGAGATTGACCGACCCGAAATCCATGATGGCGTCCAGGCGCAAGGGGACTTTGCCGAGCGCTTCCCGTCGCGATGCCAAATCGGCTTTCTTCCCTGTTTGCGGCGGCACCAGGCGGTCGATCAGCCGCCGGCTGCACGCCAGGTTCAGCCCCAACCGCCCGACCGCGATGGCCAGAATGCAGCTACCCAGTTCGGGGCGCGCCAAGTCGGGAGAAGCCGCGGACTGCCGCAGACCGGGGCCGCCGGCGACCCCGCCCCGCCGGAAGACGCGGGCTGCGAAATCGCCCAACGCCTCTTCGCCGATCCGTTCCGCCCAACCGGCGCCCTCTTCCTCCACCGACCCTGCAAGATGACGCCCGACCCCTGCCGCACCTCGTCCACCGAGAAACAGCGCCAGCGACCCAGCTTCTCCGGTCGACACGTACGGTGCGGCCCCCTTGATGACGAAGCTTCCATGGTCGACCGCGCGGACATGGATCTCGGCCGGCGCATGCTCGATCCACCACTCCTGCGACCACTCGGACACTTCGGCGGCTATCAGCGCCCGCAGGGCTTCGCGACGCGTCTCGCCAAGCCAACTGAATCGAAAACCCTCCATCGATCAGCCGCCCCTGGTGGAGTCATAGAGCTGCTGAAGCATGTCGCTGGACACGGTCATGACGCGGGAGCTTGCCTGATAACCTCGCTGGATCACGATCATGGCGGCCAGTTCCTGGGTCAGGTCGACGTTGGCCATCTCGAGGCTGCTGCCTTCGATCTTTCCGAATCCTGGCGTGTTGGCTTTGCCGACGCGTGCGACTTGGCCTTTCGGCCGCGAATACAGGTTGCCTTGGGTCAGCTGCATGGAGCTCTCGTCCGGGAACGATGCCAAGGCAAACTGCGGGCCCGCCTTCGTCTCGCCGTTGGAGTACACCATCTGCAACGTGCCATCGATGTCGAAAGACTGGGATGAAATGCCAATAACACCGTGCCCGTCCTTCACTGACGCGGAGAGATCCGATGTCACGCCGGAAAAACTGGTCACGCCACCGAGACCGTTGGCCGCACCGAAGTTGAACGTGATCGACTGGGAATGTCCGCCGAGCGTGCTCGTCATCGTCACGGCATTGAATCCGCTTTGAAGCGTGCCGTCGGTATTGAAACGAACTTCGCCGCTGCCGACCGTATTGCCAGCGGCATCCGTGATCGTGACCAGCCAACTTCCCGGCGTAACCGAGGTGTTGTTGGCCATCGATAGCCCAAGAACGTGCGCATTTCCCTGTGCGTCGTACACCGTGATGGCGCTGACGCTATCCGTTGGGTCGGCCGGCATAAGGTTGCCGGTCATGTTCACGATAGTCGTCGGTTGCGCGGGTAGCGTCTTGTAATTCGTGATGTCGATATTGCCCAGAGCGCCGCTGGGGTCGAATCCCTGGACGAAATACTTGTTGACCGAATCGACCAGTTGCCCGGACGCGTTGAATTCGAACTGACCCGATCGCGTGTAATAGGTATTGCCCGACGAGTCTTTGAGGATGTAAAAGCCATCCCCCATGATCGCCGCATCCGTTGGCGTACTGGTTTGCTGGATCTTTCCTTCACTTAGGTTCTGGCCCGTTCCGGCCACCCTGGTGCCGGCCTCGCCCATGATGTTTTCGAAGAATGACTCACTCTCTCGAAAACCGGGTGTGTTCATGTTGCTGATGTTGTTGCTGATGGTGCTGAGGCTGTTCGAAAAGCTGAATAGCCCCGAGATGCTGCTGTAAAGCGCCTGCATGATGCCCGACATGTCTTGTTCTCCTTATTAAGGCGTGACGAGTTGCACTTGGGAAAGGGCGACGTCGGTGAGCACATTGCTGCCCGACGTGGTTATCGTCAGCCTGACCCCCTTCGAGTCGTACTGGATACCAACGACCTTGCCGGACGTCGTCGTGCCGTCGGCGTTGGCGATCTGGACGTTATGCGTCAGCAACGTCAACGGCTGCCCTTGTGAGCCCAGAGTCAACAGATTGTTGATTCCGGAGACCTCTTCGCTCTGCTGCTCGATGCTGACGAACTGCGCGAGCTGCGTGAGGAACTGGCTGTTGTCCAGCGGTTGCATGGGGTCCTGAAATTGCAACTCGCTGACAAACAGCTTGATGAAGTCCTGTTCATTGATACCCGAACTCGCGTTGACGGAATTCCCTGACGGGTTCAGCAAGGTTCCGATGGCGTCGACCGACATGAGGTTTCCTCGATCAGGATTCGTTGAGCGAGGTCCAGACCTCGCGACCGTTCCACAGAACTTTTTCCAGCTTCAGCCCTTTGGATCGGGCCTCCTGCACCATGGCTTCAACCACATGGATCGCAGCGGTGTCGTCCATGCGGTAATCACGCAACCAAAGTGTCAGGCCACCATTGGCGTTTTTTGTGAGACGTAGCGAATCCTCGGGCCAAGGCACCGCGCGCTGGGTATCAGAAATTGCCGCCGCTGCTGCTGGCTCAGCCTCTTCCCCTAGAGCACCGACCGCCGTTCTCGCCATATCGCCCAATACCTGCATGGCCCCGTACTGAGGCGGATATGGAGTCAGGGTGGAAACCATGGGACCAGCTGTCTCCCGCACCCCAGCGTGGGGCGCAACCGCCGTGTCTTCTGTGTCGGCGATGCCCGCCCTCGACGGGAAAGGCGGCAGACCACAGGACGCTGACGCGTACAGTTCGGAAAGGTACCTGCCGGCGAAGAGATGGATTCCAAACACTCGGGACCCGGCCAATGTTTCGGTAACGCCCGTAAGCTGGACCGTTGCGTTCGGCTGCGGCACCGGCCACACCCCCAACTCTGCCGGAATGCCGGCGGTTGGTCCCATCTCTGAACCAGTGGCCGGGGCTTCGAAAGCAACCGATCCGCTTGCGACCCTGTCCATTGTCGGCTCGTTGTACTGTCCGACAAGTGGAGTGGCCGCAGGCGCCGCGTGAGGCGCACCACGATCTGTGGTCGAGCTACAGGGATCAGCCGGCTTACTTTCCGGGACCAGCCGGTGAAGATGAACCTCCGGTTCACGACTATCCACACTCGTGTGACGTGAAGGAGTTTCCGATGCCGCGTGCCCCGTCTTGCGCAGCTCATCGGCAAAGTCACGGTCATTCGCCCGCACACCTTGCTGAATGGATGCGGCCAGCGAAGCCCGGACATGGCCTATTTTGCTCATCGTCCCCTACCCCGAAGCCAGCATTCGATTGCTTCTTCCTGCAGGCCGGCGAGCTTCGTTCGCTCCTGCGTTCCGCGGGTCTCCCGCACTTGGGCGTCTGCCTTTTCGCGATATCGCTTGGCTTTTACTGCGGCAAGCGCACGTTCCCGGCAAAACGTATCTGCGGAATCGAGCTCGTCGCGAGCCGTCTCCAGGTTCATGGCAAGCAAGGCGTCCAGGTTCGAAAGCAGCTCGTAGCGGGCGAGATCCAGATTCGATTGGCCCGCAGCCATCCCGCGGCCCGCAGCCGCCACCACCGCATGGGCCGCGCCGGCCTCGTCGTGCCGCACGCCGCAGGCGCGCGCTTCGGCGGATGCCTCGGCCAGTGCGGAAGATGCACGCAGCTCGCGCACCTTCGCCACGCGCAGCAACACTTCGTACGCGTGCAATCGCTCATCCTTCATGTTCGATCCTCGCGCGACACGATGGCCCGCAGCAGTTCGACGCTCTCGGCGCGCGTGGACGATTGCACGGGCCGTTGGCACAGGCATTCGACGATGCGCGGATGCAGCGCGATGGCTTCGTCCAGCGACGGATTCGTTCCAGGCTGGTAAGCCCCCATGTCCACCAGGTCGCGTGACGCCTGGAAAGTCGAGAGGATGGACCTGACGCGCTGGATGATCTTCTGCTGTTCCTCGTTCGCCACGCTCGACACCAGGCGGCTCACGCTGGACAGCAGGTCGATCGCCGGAAGCTGCCCGCGCGAAGCGAGGTCGCGCGACAGCACCACGTGCCCATCCAGGATGGCGCGCATGTGGTCGGCCACCGGCTCGTTCATGTCGTCGCCCTCGACCAGCACGCTGTAGATGGCCGAGATCGAACCTCCGTCGCGTACTCGCCCACCCCGTTCGAGGATCTGCGGGAGCAGGTTGAACACTGAAGGGGGATAGCCGCGCGACGTGGGAGGTTCGCCCACGGCCAGCCCGACCTCGCGCTGTGCCATGGCAAAGCGGGTTATCGAGTCGACGATCAGCAGGACGTCCATGCCTTCGTCACGGAAAAATTCCGCCATGGCATGGGCGGCGTGTACCGCATGGGTTCGCACCAGCGCCGGCTGGTCGGCGGTCGCCACCAGCATCACCGAACGTTCGCGGCCTTCCTGGCCCAGCGCGTTGTCCAGGAAGTCGCCGACCTCGCGCCCGCGTTCGCCGACGAGCGCGATCACGACGACATCCGCGCGAACGTGGCGGGCCATCATGCCGAGCAGGGTGCTTTTTCCCACACCACTGCCCGCGAATACACCAACCCTCTGTCCTTTGGCAAAAGGCAGTACACCGTCGATTGCCCTTACACCGGTTTCCAGCGCTTCTTCCAGCGGTGCCCGGCGCATGGGGTTGATGGGTGGACGATGGACTTCCCGCAGGCCTTCGGCAGCGATGCAAGGCCCTCCATCCAGGGGAGCACCAAACGCGTCGATGACGCGCCCGATCAAGGCATGCCCGACAGGCACCCGCAAGGAATATCCCAAGGCACGCACACGAGCGCCAATCGACACGCCACGCAGGTGCCCGAAAGGCATCAAGAGCACCCTCCCCTCGCGAAACCCGACAACCTCGGCACGGATCCGCTGCCCGTCGGCGCCGCTCTCGACCTCGCAGAGTTCGCCGATCGTGGCATCCGGCCCACGAGCCTCCGCCACCAGGCCATTGAAACCGAGCAGCTCGCCGGTTCGGCATACCAGCGGCTGATCGGCAAGCAGATTGCGGTAGCGATCGAGCAGGGAGATGGTGGTCATGGCGTATCGACCCCCAACGCCTGAAGCATGGTGTCGTGGATCACTCTCAAGCGCTGGCCAATCGAACTTTCCATCCGGCCCCGGTCAGTCTCAAGCAGGCACTCGCCGGCATCCAGCTCCCGCCTGGTCTCCACTTCCAAACCATCGATACGCGAGGGAAGCAGTGGCCGGTCCTGCTCCGCCACCACCAGCCGTACGGCTTCAGCGCGAACTTCCGCCGCCATTTGTGTGCACAGCCTGCGCAGCAGTTGGCCATCGTCCTGCATCTGGCCGAAGGTTCGCGCCAAGCTTGCCAGCGCCAACTCGAAGGCCATCTCTTCCATGGCATTGCCATGGCGGTGCAAAGCCTCGCAGAGGCCATCCGCAAGTACCGAGAGTCGTTCGCGCTCGCACTCGAGCTCATCCAGGCGGTCACGAGCGGCATTCTCCTGCTGCTGCATGCGCTGCGCCGCGTCGCGCAGGCCATCGCTCTCGCCCGCTTCATAACCCTCGGCGTAGCCGACACGGTAGGCTTCGACAGAGGGATCCAGAACCGTTGCGGGTATCTCGGCCACCTGAGTCGCCGGTGGCTGGCCTCCACCTACGACCCGACGAGTGGCAGCCTCGAGAAGCGCGTCATGCGGTAAGCGCTGGATCATCGGCTAGCCTCCGCCGCGACCAGCGTCCGACCGGCCTCGTCGAGACAGCGCACCAGAGCCGCCGCCAACGCGCGGGGGAACGGGCGCTGCAACTGCGCCAGTTCATCGCGAATCGCATCGCCTCGCTGTTTGCCGCAAGCCGCCAAGTAGAGTTCCGCGTGATCCATCGCCGTTGCGGCCAGCACCCTGGCGGCCCAATGACTGGATAGCTCGTTGAGCACGGCGATCAGGACGCCCGGCGACGGCAGGTCGACTCTTGGCACGTCGACCGAACCATCAAGAGCTCCCTGCAGGGCATCCGCGTCGATCACGGTGAAACGCCGGGCCTCCCGAACCAACGGACCCAGCAGAGCCTGCCATGTTCCCGGCAGGCGCGCCATCATCCAACGACGATCTGCCGGATGCATGGCAGCGATGGCCAACGCCGCCTTGCGGATACCTACGTTGTTCACTGTCCCACCTCGTTACCCGCGTCCATCCACTGCCGCAGTTGCGCCAGTGTTTCCTCGCGCTCCGACGGCAACAGACGACGCGGCGAACTCCGTCCGAGCATCATCAGGGACAGAAGGAACACCAAGATCAGCGCGGCAACCGCCGCGTAAGCCCAAGAAGGAAAGCCGGCGTGCGATGAGGCGGGCGCACTCGTCAGCGGAACCGGGTCGGTCGACGTGGGAGGTGTCGGGGAAACCGCGTCAGCCGATGCAGCCTTGAGGTCGGGCGCGGGAAGCATACGTTGCGGCGTTGCCATGGCGGCAATGTCGATCTTGTCGCCCCGCGCCGGATCGAGACCAAGACCAGCCGACACGACGTCCGATAGTTTTCCGACTTCTGCCTTGGTCAACGCCGACGAAACGACAATGCCCTCCGTTATGCGCTCGATGCGCCCAGGA
>CALCWL010000315.1 GCA_937906285.1 uncultured Rhodanobacter sp.
GGCCGAGACCTCGTTGCCGAGGTTGTTGCGCACGTCGTACATGGTGCGCAGCAGCCCCTCGATCTCCAGTTTCGGGTTGAGCCGGTGGCGCACCGCCTTGACCGTGTCGAGCAGGCTGGACAGCCCCTCCAGCGCGAAGTACTCGCACTGCACCGGGATCAGCACGCCGTCGGCCGCGGTCAGCGCGTTGAGGGTGAGCAGGTTCAGCGAGGGCGGGCAGTCGATCAGGATGGTGTGGTACTTGTCCGCGACCTTGGCCAGCACGTCCTTGAGGCGGTGCTCGCGCGCCAGCGCATCCATCAGCTTGAGCTCGGCGGCGGTGAGGTCGCCGTTGCCCGGCAGCACGTCATAGTGCGCGTCGGTGGGCACGATCGCCGCGCTGATCTCCACTTCCTCCAGCAACACCTCGCAGCCGCTCGGGCCGAGCTGCCGCTTGTCGATGCCC
This sequence comes from uncultured Rhodanobacter sp., assembly GCA_937906285.1. Classification (GTDB taxonomy): domain Bacteria; phylum Pseudomonadota; class Gammaproteobacteria; order Xanthomonadales; family Rhodanobacteraceae; genus Rhodanobacter. The sequence goes on from CALCWL010000315.1 coordinate 446, forward strand.
GAGGCCATGGTCGCGTTGCCCTGCGGGTCGAGATCCACCAGCAATACCTTGCGCTTGGCCGCCGCCAGCGCGGCGGCCAGGTTGACGGCCGTGGTGGTCTTGCCGACGCCGCCTTTCTGGTTGGCGACAGCGATGATGCGGGCCATGGATCGAGGACTTTCCGTTCGCGAAGGACGGCTAGATTAGCATTGCCGCCCGGGCTTGCCTGCCCCGGCCGGGCCGGTCTGCCGCCGCGTGCGGCGGGGATCACGCTCCGGGCCGGGCGCGCCTCAGCCGCCGATCCGGGCGCCGCCGGCGCCGTCGAACAGGTGCAGGTGCGACGGCGACAGGCCCAGCGCGACGAGGCTGCCGGGCTCGGGCAGGGTGCGCGGCGGCACCCGTGCCACCAGCGCCTGGTTGCCGAAGCGCAGGTTCAGGAAGATCTCGTTGCCGACCGGCTCGACCACTTCCAGCCGGGCCTGCAGGGCTGCGCCGCCGGGGGCCGGCTGCAGGTGCTCCGGGCGCACGCCGAGCACCACCTCGCGGTCGCGCGAGGCCGCCCAGGCGGGATCGGGCAAGTCCTGGCCCAGGATCAGCTCGCCCGCGGCGCAGGCCAGTCGCCAACCCTCGTGCCGGCGCAGCGTGCCGTGGATCAGGTTCATCGCCGGGCTGCCGAGGAAGCCGGCCACGAATACGTTGGCGGGCCTGTCGTACAGCGCCATCGGCGTGTCGATCTGCTGGATCACGCCGCCATCCAGCACCACGATGCGCTGGCCCAGGGTCATCGCCTCGATCTGGTCGTGGGTCACGTAGATCATGGTGGCCTTGAGCTGGCGGTGCAGCCGGGCGATCTCCACCCGCATCGACAGGCGCAGCTTGGCATCGAGGTTGGACAGCGGCTCGTCGAGCAGGAACACCTGCGGCTCGCGCACCAGCGCCCGGCCCAGCGCCACGCGCTGGCGCTGGCCTCCGGAAAGCGCGGCCGGCCGGGCCGCCAGCCGCGATTGCAGCCCCAGCGACTCGGCCACCGCCGCCACCTTCCGCGCGATCTCCGCCCGCGGCCGGCCGCGCAGCTTCAGGCCGAAGCCCAGATTCTCGGCCACCGTCATGTGCGGATACAGCGCGTAGTTCTGGAACACCATCGCGATGTCGCGATCCTTCGGCGCCACCTCGTTGACCACGCGGCCGCCGATGCGCAGCGTGCCATCGCTGATCGGCTCCAGCCCGGCGATCATGCGCAGCAAGGTGGTCTTGCCGCAGCCGGATGGCCCGACCAGCACCAGCAACTCGCCGTCGGCCACGGTGAAGCTGGCGCCGGCGACGGCGAGGTGGCCGTCGGGATAGACCTTGCGCAGGCGATCGAGTTGAACCTCGGCCATCGGCATCTCCACAGCGGTGGCCGGCTCGGCCGCGGCGCCGGCGCTTCGCAGGCCGGCGGGCATTGGGCTATTCTGCCCATGTAAGCGTTTACATCAAAGCGCGGGCGGAAGGGAGCCCCATGACCGCACCCCGGTTCGTTTTCCCCGACGGTTTCCATTGGGGCGCCGCCACTTCGGCCTACCAGATCGAAGGCTCGCCGCTGGCCGACGGCGCCGGCCCCAGCATCTGGCAGCGCTTCGCGCACACGCCGGGGATGATGGCCAACGGCGACACCGGCGACGTCGCCTGCGACCACTACCGTCGTTACCGCGAAGACGTGCAGTTGATGAAGGCGCTGGGCCTCGACGGCTATCGCTTCAGCATCAACTGGGCGCGCGTGCTGCCCGAGGGCACCGGCCGGGTCAATCCGAAGGGGCTGGACTTCTATTCGCGGCTGGTCGACGAGCTGCTGGAACACGGCATCGTGCCGAACGCCACGCTGTTCCACTGGGATCTGCCGGCGGCGCTGGACGATCGCGGCGGCTGGCTCAACCGCGACAGCGCGCACTGGTTCGCGGAGTACGCCGAGGTGATGTTCAAGGCGCTGGACGACCGCGTGCCGCGCTGGAGCACCTTGAATGAGCCCTGGGTGGTCACCGACGGCGGCTACCTGCACGGCGCGCTGGCACCGGGACACCGCAACAAGTACGAGGCACCGATCGTCACGCACAACCTGATGCGCGCCAGCGGCGCCGGCATCCAGACCTATCGCGCGCACGGCAGGCACGAGATCGGCGTGGTGTTCAACATCGAGCCGAAATACCCGTATTCCGAAGGCGCCGAAGACATGGCCGCCACCGCCCGCGCGCACGCCTACATGAACCGGCAGTTCGCCGACCCTGCGCTGCTGGGCAGCTATCCGGAGCAGCTCAAGGAGATCTTCGGCGAGGCGTGGCCGGATTTCCCGGCAGAGGATTTCGCGCTGACCCGCCAGCGCGTCGATTTCGTCGGCATCAACTACTACAC
>CALCWL010000316.1 GCA_937906285.1 uncultured Rhodanobacter sp.
ATCGGCATCGCGGTGGACACGCCCGACGGCCTGGTGGTGCCGGTGATCCGCGACTGCGACCAGAAGGGCCTGCTCGACCTGGCCCGCGACCTGGCCGAGATCTCGAAGAAGGCGCGCGACAAGAAGCTCGGCCCGGCCGAGATGTCCGGCGGCTGCTTCTCGATCAGCTCGCTCGGCGGCATCGGCGGCACCTACTTCACGCCGATCGTCAACGCGCCGGAGGTGGCCATCCTGGGCGTCTCCAAGTCGGTGACCAAGCCGGTGTGGAACGGCAAGGAATTCGCGCCGCGGCTGGTTCTTCCATTGTCGCTGTCGTACGACCACCGGGTGATCGACGGCGCGCTCGCCGCGCGCTTCGCCAGCTTCCTCGCCAACCAGCTCGGCGACATCCGCCGGCTGCTGCTCTGACCGGAGGCGATGACGATGGCGAACACGATCGAGATCAAGGTTCCCGACATCGGCGGCCACGACAATGTGCCGGTGATCGAAGTGCTGGTGAAGGCCGGCGACACGGTGGCGAAGGAGCAGAGCCTGATCACCCTGGAGTCGGACAAGGCGACCATGGAGATTCCCTCCAGCGCCGCCGGCGTGATCAGGGAGATGAAACTCAAGGTCGGCGACGAAGTGTCCGAGGGTGCGGTGATCGCCGTGCTGGACGTGGCTGGCGAAGGCGCGGCGGCGGCGAAGGAAGCCGCAAAGCCGGAGGCGCCGAAGGCTGCAGCGCCGGCACCGGCCGCCGCTCCAGCGGCTACTCCTCCCCAGCCCTCCGCCGCGAGCAAGGAAGGGAGTGAATCGGCGCCGAAGGCCGCCGCAGCATCCGGCCGCCAGGCCGACATCGAATGCCAGCTGGTCGTGCTCGGCTCCGGCCCCGGCGGTTACAGCGCCGCGTTCCGCGCCGCCGACCTCGGCGTCGACACCGTGCTGGTGGAGCGCTACGACACGCTCGGCGGCGTCTGCCTCAACGTGGGCTGCATTCCGTCCAAGGCGCTGCTGCATGCCGCCGCGGTGATCGACGAAGCCGCGGCGATGGCCGCGCACGGCGTTGCGTTCGGCGCACCGAAGATCGACCTCGACAAGCTGCGCAGTTTCAAGAGCAAGGTGGTCGGCCAGCTCACCGGCGGCCTCGCCACGATGGCGAAGCAGCGCAAGGTGCGCACGCTGGTGGGCACCGGCATGTTCGTGTCGCCGCACGAGATGGAAGTCCGGACGGCCGAGGGCACGAAGCTGCTGCGCTTCGAGCACGCGATCATCGCCGCCGGCTCGCAGTCGGTGAAGCTGCCGGCGTTCCCGTGGGACGACGAGCGCGTGATGGATTCCACCGGCGCGCTGGAACTGAAGGACGTGCCGAAAAACCTGCTGGTCGTCGGCGGCGGCATCATCGGCCTGGAAATGGCCACGGTGTACTCGGCGCTGGGCAGCGCGGTGACCGTGGTCGAGTTCATGGACCAGCTGATCCCGGGCGCCGACGCCGACCTGATCCGGCCGCTGGCCAAACGCCTTGGCGGCAAGCTCAAGGGCGTGCACCTGAAGACCAAGGTGGTCAGCGCCAAGGCCACCAAGAAGGGCATCGAGGTCGGCTACGAGGGTGACAGCATTCCCGAGACCACGCTGTTCGACCGCGTGCTGGTCGCGGTGGGCCGTTCGCCGAACGGCAACAAGATCGGCGCGGACAAGGCCGGCGTGGCGGTAAGCGAACGCGGCTTCATCAACGTCGACACGCAGATGCGCACCAACGTGCCGCACATCTATGCCATCGGCGACCTGGTCGGCCAGCCGATGCTGGCGCACAAGGCCACCCACGAGGCGCACGTCGCGGCGCAGGCGGTGGCGGGGCTGAAGAGTCACTTCGACGCGCGGGTGATCCCGTCGGTCGCCTATACCGACCCGGAAATCGCCTGGGTCGGCGTGACCGAGCGCGAGGCGAAGGAAAAGGGCTTGAAGGTCGGCGTGGGCAAGTTCCCGTGGGGCGCCTCGGGCCGCGCCATCGGCATCGACCGCACGGAGGGTTTCACCAAGCTGATCTTCGACGAGGAAACCCACCGCATCGTCGGCGCCGGCATTGTCGGCGTGCACGCCGGCGACCTGATCTCCGAACTCGCGCTGGCGATCGAGATGGGCAGCGAGGCGGCCGACATCGCGCTCACCATCCACCCGCACCCGACCCTGGGCGAATCGGTCGGCATGGCGGCGGAAGTCTACGAAGGCACCATCACCGACCTGTACGTACCGAAGAAGAAATGAGCGTTGCGCCATGCTCCGGCGCGGCGCGCGCCTGACCCATGAGGTGCCCATGTCGCTGAGGATATGTCTCGCCGGCGCCACCGGCTGGGCCGGTTCGGAGCTGGCACGCGGTATTGCCGCCGCCGATGACCTTGCCCTGGTCAGTGCCGTGGCGCGCCGGCATGCCGGGCAGAAACTCGCCGACGTGCTGGGTGAGGACGGCCTGGATGCCACGATCTTCGGCAGTGCCGTCGAGGCGCTGACGCAAGCCTGTGACGTGTTCGTCGAGTACACCCATCCGGACAGCGCGAAAGCGAACATCCTCGCCGCGCTGGAGCATGGCGCGCACGTGGTGGTCGGCACCTCGGGCCTCAGCGATACGGACTATGCGCAGATCGACGCGCTGGCGCGCGAGCGGCGGCGTGGCGTGCTGGCCTGCGGCAACTTCGCGCTCACCGCGGTGCTGCTGATCAAGTTCGCCGAGATGGCGGCGAAGCTGATCCCGCAGTGGGAGCTGGTCGACTACGCCAGTGCCAGCAAGCCGGATGCGCCCAGCGGCACCGTGCGCGAGCTGGCCACGCGCATGGGCAAGGTGCGCCAGCCGCGGCTGGAGGTGCCGCTGGAG
>CALCWL010000317.1 GCA_937906285.1 uncultured Rhodanobacter sp.
ATCAGCGTGGGCGCGCTCAAGACCGCCAACCAGATCCGCAGCAACATCGTGCAGGCCGGCGCGGTGCTGACGATCCCGTCCGGCTGATCCGTCGCCCGGCGGCAGGCTGCTAAAGTCCGCGGATGGCCAACATCCGCGCGCTTCCCCCCGAACTCGTCAACCAGATCGCCGCCGGCGAGGTCATCGAACGGCCCTCCTCGGTGGTCAAGGAGCTGGTCGAGAACAGCCTCGACGCCGGCGCCACGCGCATCGAGGTGGATATCGAAGCTGGCGGCGCGCGGTTGATCCGCGTGCGCGACGACGGTGGCGGCATCGCGCTGGACGACCTGCCGCTGGCGGTGGCCTCGCATGCCACCAGCAAGATCGGCAGCTTCGACGACCTCGAGCATGTCGCCAGCATGGGTTTTCGCGGCGAGGCGCTGGCCTCGGTGTCGTCCGTGTCGCGCTTCGCGCTGGTTTCGCGCACCGCCGGCCAGGAGGCGGCGTTTCGCATCGAAGTCGATGGCGGCCGGTTGCAGGCGGCGCGCCCTGCGCAGCACCCTCCGGGCACCAGCGTGGAGGTGCGCGACCTGTTCTACAACGTGCCGGCGCGCAAGAAGTTCATGCGCGCCGAACGCACCGAATTCGCGCACATCGACGATCTGCTGAAGTCGTTGTCGCTGGCGCGCAGTTCGGTGGAGTTCCGACTCAGCCACAACGGCAAGCCGGTACGTGTGTGGAAGGCGGCGCGTGACGAACAGGCCGCGTTGCAGCGTGTGGCCGAAGTACTCGGCGCGGAATTCCCGCAACGCAGCTTGCGCGTCGAGCACGCCGCCGCCGGCTTGCAGTTGTCCGGCTGGGTCGGCTTGCCCACCGCGTCGCGGGCGCAGGCCGACGCGCAGTATTTCTACGTCAACGGGCGCCTGGTGCGTGATCGCATCGTCGCCCACGCCGTGCGCCAGGCGTATGCCGACGTGCTGTTCCACGGTCGCCACGCCGCCTTCGTGCTGTACCTCGAACTCGATCCGGCCGGGGTCGACGTGAACGTGCACCCGGCCAAGCATGAGGTACGTTTCCGCGAGCAGCGGCTGGTGCACGATTTCCTGTTCCGCACCCTGCACGAGGCATTGGCGCAGACGCGTGCGGGGCAGGTTGCGTCGCCCGCGCACGAAGCCGAGGGCGGCCTGCGCATGACCGCGGCCGCACCGATGCCGATGCCGGCGGCATGGCCGGCCAGCGCCAGCCAGAGCCGGCTGTCGCTCGGCGTGCGCGACGAGCCGCTGGCCGATTACGCCGCGCTGCTCGGCACCGCCGCCAACGCGGTGCCGATGCCCGAACCCGAACCCGGCGAGGCGCCGCCGCTGGGTTTCGCCATCGCCCAGCTGAAGAACATCTACATCCTCGCCGAGAACGCCGCCGGGCTCGTGCTGGTGGACATGCATGCGGCGCACGAGCGGATCACCTACGAGAAGCTCAAGGCCGGTCGCGTGTGCAGCAACCTGCGTTCGCAGTTGCTGCTGGTGCCGCTCGGCATCGCGGTGAGTGCAAAGGAGGCCGCCGCCGCCGAGGAGCATGCCGACGCGCTGGCCGAGTGGGGCCTGGAGCTTTCGCGCAGCGGCCCGTCGGGCGTGGTGGTGCGGCGCATTCCCGCGCTGCTGGACGGCGCCGACGTGGCGCAACTGGCGCGCGACGTGCTGGCCGAGCTGGCCCAGCACGGCAGCTCGCGACGCCTGCAGGAACTGGAAAACGAACTGCTCTCCACCATGGCCTGCCACGGCTCGGTGCGCGCGGGGCGCCGCCTGACCCTGCCGGAAATGAACGCCCTGCTGCGCGAGATGGAAGAGACCGAGCGCTCCGGCCAGTGCAATCACGG